>JBBSUZ010000027.1:0-17001 GCA_038233965.1 Rhodothermales bacterium
CGAGGAAGACGAGCTCGTCCGCGCCCGAGACGTCGTAGAAGCGCGCCTGCTCGACCGGGTCGCCGGCGTCGCGGAGGTCCACGAACTGCACCCCCTTGACGACGCGGCCGTCGTGGACGTCGAGGCAGGGCACGATGCGTTTGGTCAGCACGTGGGTTGGAGTGTTACAGGGGTGAGGGGCGGAAGCGGAAAGGCAGTGGGGACACGAGTCAGTCCTGGCACGGTCGTTCCCCTTCCACCTGTTCACCCGTCACCCCTTTTGCCGCCAGCTCGGCCGTCGAGAAGAGGTTGAGGTCGACCTCGTTCTTGCGGTGCCAGCACCAGAACTGCTGGCAGGGGAAGGCGTTTTCGTAGAGCGCGCGGCCGACGATGACGGAGTCGACGCCGAGCTGCTCGATCGCCTGGAGCGCGAGCAGGTCGCGGTAGCCGCCGACGCCGCCCGAGGCGGTGACGCGGGCGCGCGTGAGGCGGCCGGCCATGTCGCGGTAGGCCTGGATGTTGGGCCCTTCGAGCGTGCCGTCGCGCGCGATGTCGGTGTAGACGACGCGGCGGACGCCGCGCGCCTCCATGTCGAGCGCGAGGTCGACGGCGTCGACGCCGGAGCCCTTCTCCCAGCCCTCGGTGCGCGCCTCGCCGTCCATCGCGTCGATGCCGACGACGATGCGCGAGCAGCCGAAGCGGGCGACGGCTTCAGAGACGAGGTCGGGCTCGCGGGCCGCGACCGTCCCGAGCACGACGCGGTAGACGCCGATGGCGAGCATCGCCTCGATGTCGGCGAGCGTGCGGATGCCGCCGCCGACCTGGACCGGGATGTCGAGACCGCCCGTGACGCGCGACACGACGTCGCGGTTGTCCGCCGGGGCGTCGGCCGAGGCCGTCCGCGCGGCGTCGAGGTCCACGAGGTGCAGCACTTTGGCGTTCATCACGCGCCACAGCTTCGCCATCCGGAGCGGGTCGTCGAAGTAGACGGTCTCGTCCTCGTAGCGGCCCTGCCGCAGGCGGACGCAGCGGCCGCCGCGGAGGTCGATGGCGGGAATGACGAGCATGGGGACAGGTTGAGAGGTTTCAGGGTTGAGAGGTTGAGAGGGAGTACGGGTCGGGCGGCGGAGGGCGCATTTCAGACCCCTCAACCTTGAAACCCTCAACCTCTCAACCTTCCCGCATCCAGCCGCGCAGCAGCGCGAGGCCGACGGGGCCGCTCTTCTCGGGGTGAAACTGGACGCCGGTGATGTGGTCCCGCGCGACGACGGCCGGGACGGGCCCGCCGTAGTCCGCATCGGCGACGACGTCGGACGGATCTGCCGGCGCGGCGTGGTACGAGTGGACAAAGTAGACGTAGGGCGCGGTGCCGAGTCCGTCGACGGACGGGTGGGGGCGGTGCGCGCGGAGTGCGTTCCAGCCCATGTGCGGGACCTTGAGCGGGCGTCCGTCCGGCCCGGGCAGGTCCGGTGCGAAGCGGACGACGCGGCCCGGGAGCAGGCCGAGGCCCGCGCCGCCGCCCTCGTCCGAGCCCTCGAACAGCAGCTGCATCCCGACGCACACACCGAGCAGCGGCACACCGGCCGCGACGCGCTCCTGCACGACGTCGCCGAGCCCGGTCGCGGCCAGCGCGCTCGCGCACGCCCCGAACGCGCCGACGCCGGGCAGCACGAGGCGGTCCGCGGCACGCGCGTCGGCGACGTCGCCCGAGCGGAGCACGGGGACGCCCGCGCGCCCGAAGGCGCGCTCGAGCGAGCGCAGGTTGCCGATGCCGTAGTCGACCAAGACGGTCATGTCAGTGAGGAACGCTTGGGATCGACCAGGACGGTCATGTGAGCGAGACGTGTGAGCCGGAGCAAACGCCGAGGCTAGGCCCGGTTTCGTGACGCCCCCGCGAAAGGCGCGGCAAGAATCGGGGCGCACGTGTGGCGCGGCGCGTCCGCCGGGCGGCTAACGGTCAGGGGCCCTATCTCGCTATCTTCCAGGCTGTCCGATGGACCGTCCGATGCGCTTCTCGCCGTTTCTCCTGCTCGCCCTGACGGCGTCGCTGGCGCGCGCGCAGCCGGCCGCGCTCGCCGTGCAGTTCGACCGGATCGGGACGGCCGACGGCCTCTCGATGAACACCGTCCCGGCGATCCTGCAGGACCGCGCGGGCTTCCTCTGGGTCGGGACGGAGGTCGGGCTGGACCGCTACGACGGCTACACGTTCACACACGTCCGCCACGACCCCGACGACAAGACGACGCTCTCGAGCTCGTTCGCGGCTGCGCTCGCCGAGACCCGCGACGGCGCGATCTGGGTCGGGACGTACGGCGGCGGCCTCAACCGGCTCGACCCCGAGACCGGCCACGCGACGCGCTTCCGCCACGATTCCGGCGAGGTGACGTCGCTCGCCGACGACCGGGTCGAGGCGCTCCTCGTGGACCGCCGCGGGCGCCTCTGGGCCGGGACGGGCGACGGCGTCGACGGCATCCGCATGTCGGGCCGGATGCACCACTTCGGGACGGCGATGCAGCGCGCGGCCGACACCAAGGACGGCGTCTACGTCCGCGACATCCGCGAGGCGCCCAACGGCGACCTCTGGGTGGCGACGCTCGCGGGCCTGTTCCGCATCGACCCCGCGCGCGGCGTCGTCCGCCTGTTTCTCAGCCCGGACGCGCTCGGCGGCGCCGGCGTCATGGCCGTCTGGGTAGATCGCGACGGGACCGTCTGGGCCGGCGGCGGCGGGCTCATGCGCATCGACCCGGCGACCGGAGCCGTCACGCATCTGCGCCATGACCCGGCCGACGCCGGCTCGCTCTGTAGCGACGCCGTCGAAGACGTCGTGCGCGACCGCGCCGGCACGCTGTGGGTCGCGACGCGCGGCGGCGGCGTCTGCCGCCTCGACGCCGCCGCGGCGGCCGCGCCCGGAGCGCCACCGCGCTTCGTCGCGTACCGCTCGGACGCCGGCGACGTCCACTCGCTCAGCAGCAACGAGGCGCGCGCGCTCTACGCCGACCGTGGCGGCGTCGTGTGGGTCGGGACGTGGTCCGGCGGCCTCAACCGGCTGCGCCGGACGCCGTTCGAGCTCGTCCGGATGTCGTCCGAGGCCGGCTTCCCGACGTCCGACGTCGCCGGCTTTGCCGACGCCGGGCAGGGTGACACGTGGGTCGGGACGTACGACGGCGGCCTGCTACGCGTCGACGCCGCGGGCCGGCGCGCCGCCTCGGACGCGCCCGCGGCCCTCGCCGGCGTCGCCGGGCGCGGGCTCGTCACCGACGCCTCGGGCGCGCTCTGGGCGACGGGCGACCCGACCGCGCTCTGGCGGCGCGCCTCGGCGACGGACCGGACGTCGCGCTGGACGCGCGTCCCGTTCCCCGCCGACGTCGCGCGCGTCACGCGCCTCGCCGCCGGGCGCGACGGGACCGTCTGGATCGCGGCCTACGGGCCCGGCCTCTGCCGCGTCGCGCCGGGCCGCCTCGCCGTCGACTGCCTCGCGGAGCGCTTCCCCGCCGGCCGCCGCCTCGCCGGCGAGACCGGCTACACCGTCTTTCCCGACACCGACGGCACGGTCTGGGTCAGCATTTGGGGCAAGGGCCTGGACCACGTAGACCCTGCGCACGGCGTCGTCGCGCACGTCGAGAACGAGCCGGGCCGCTCGGGCAGCCTCTCGCAGAACAATGTGACCTCGCTCGCTCGCGACCGCCGCGGCCGCCTCTGGGTCGGGACGTACGGCGGCGGCCTCAACCGCTTCGTCCCCGGCCCCGATGGCGGCACCTTCCGCCACATCGGCGTCGCGCAAGGATTGCCGGACGAGACGGTCTACACGATCACGCCGGACCGGGCGGGCGCCTTCTGGATCACGACCAACCGCGGCCTCGCCCGCTTCGACCCCGATACCGAGCGCGTCGTCGCCTTCGGTCCCGAGGACGGCCTTCAGGGCGACGAGTTCAACGGCGGCGCCGCGCTGGCGCTGCCCGACGGCCGTCTGCTCGCCGGCGGCCTGCGCGGCTTCAACCGATTCGACCCCGCGCACGTCACGGCCGTCGGTCCGCCGCCGCCGCTCGCCGTGACGGCCGTGCGCGTGATGGGCCTGCCGCGGACCCCCAGCGGCGACTTGCGGCTGCGCCACGACGAGACGGCCGTCGCGTTCGAGGTCGCCGCGCTGGACTTTACGGCGCCGGGCCAGAACCGCTACGCCTTCCGCCTCGACGGGCTGGACGAGACCTGGACGCCGGCCGGGTCGCGCCGCGAGGCGGCCTACACCAACCTCGCGCCCGGCCGCTACACGCTCCGCGTGCGCGCGGCGTCGTCGTCTGGCGCCGTCGCCGAGACGGCCGTGCCGTTCGAGATCGAGCCGGCGTGGTGGCAGACGTGGCCGTTCCGCGGCGCGATCGGGCTGGTGCTGCTCGCGTTCCTCGTCGCCGCCGTCCGGTACGCGTCGCAGCGCGGCCTCCGCGCCGAGGTGAAGCGCCTCGCCGCCGAGCGGATCGTGCAGGACGAGCGCGCCCGCATCTCCCGCGACCTCCACGACCACGTCGGCGCCCAGCTCTCGACGCTGCTCGCGGACGTCGAGCTGGCGCGGCTCGAACGGGGCACCGCACCCGTCACGGCCGAGACGGACGCGCTCGGGGCCGTCGAGGCGGACGCCCGCGAGACGATGGCGCAGCTCCGCGAGTCCATCTGGGCCCTCGGCGAGACCGACGTCACGCTCGGCGCCTTCCGCGACCGCCTCGCCGCCGACCTCCGGCACCGCCTCCGCGGCCGCACCCGGCCGACGGCGGACGTCGTGCTGGACGGGCCGGCCGGGCGCGTCCTCCGCCCCGAGCAGGCGCTCCACCTCTACCGCATCGCCCGCGAGGCCTGCACCAACAGCCTCAAGCACGCCTGCGCCGAGCACCTGTCGGTCCGCATCGCGGCCGCGGAGGCCGGCGAGATCGTGGTCGAGATCTGCGACGACGGCCAGTTCGTCTCCTCCTCCTCTGGCGACGGGGCCTCCGGCGACGGGGCCTCCGGCGACGGCGCGTCGGGCGATGGGGCAGGCTCTGCGGCGGGCGACGGCGCGGCCGGCCTCTCGGGCTTCGGGATGGACTCGATGCGCACGCGCGCCGCCTCGCTCGGCGCCACCTTCGCCCTCGACACGGCCGCTGGGACGACCATCCGCGTCGTCGTTCCGGCGTGAGGCGTGGGGGCGGGAACGGGCAGACGCGACCCGCGCATCCCACGTCCCGACTCTCCCATCTGGCTCGGGGCACCGCGGCGGCCGGCCGGCGTTCGGCGGTCATGACCGACACGTTCTACACGGACCTGCCCGCGCTCGACCGCTTCGACCGCCTCGCCGAGCCCGACGCCTACACGCCTGTCCCGCCGGACTGGACCGTCGTCATCACCGACGTCGTCGGCTCGACGGCCGCGGTGCAGGCCGGGCGCTACCGCGACGTCAACTACGTCGGCGCGGCGTCGATCGCGGCTGTCCTCAATGCGGTCGGGCGAACCGAGGTGCCGTTCGTGTTCGGCGGCGACGGCGCGACGCTCGTGCTCCCGCCGGCGCTCGTCGAGCCGGCGCTCGCGGCGCTCGCCGCGTTGCAGCACCACGCCTCGACGCGTCTGTCGCTGCGGCTGCGCGTGGGCCGAGTCGGGGTGGACGAGATCATTGCGTCGGGCCACGACCTCGCGATCGCGCGCTGGCAGGTCGCGGAGGGCTACGCGCAGGCGCTCCTCACCGGCAGCGGGCTGAGTTGGGCCGAGGCCCAGATCAAGAACCCGGCGACCGCCGAGCGCTACGCCTCGACCGCCACGCCCTCGGCCGACGCCGACCCGTACGCCGGCCTCGAGTGCCGCTGGGAGGACGTCGTGAGCCCGCACGGCGAGACGGTCTCGCTGCTCGTTTCGGCCGCCGTCGGGCTCGGTGCGACGCAGGTCTACCGCGACGTCCTCGCGGCGGTCGAGGAGATCTACGGGCCGGGCGAGACGATGCACCCGGTCGCGCTGGACCGCCTGCGCCTCTCCAGCGACGCCGACCGATTCGCGCCGGAGGCGAAGCTGCGGCGTCCCGCGTCGCGCCGCCGCTACACCGCCGAGCTGTGGCTCCGCAACGCCCTCGGCCGCTACCTCGTCGCCAAGAAGAAGCAGACGTCCGAGACCGACTGGGGCGCGTACCCGACGAAGCTGCGCGCCTCGACCGACTACCGCAAGTTCGACGGCGTGCTGCGCATGATCCTCGCCGGGACGCCCGAGCAGCGCGAGCGCCTCGAGGCCACGCTGGACGCCGGCTGCGCCGCGGGCGTCCTCGCCTACGGCCTCCACGTCTCGGACCGCGCCATCCTGACGTGCCTCGTCTACGAGCGCATGGGCCGCCAGGTCCACTTCGTCGACGGCGCCGGCGGCGGCTACACGGCCGCCGCCGTGCCGTTCAAGCGCCGGATGAAAGAGCTCGCCGCGCGGACGGCCGGCTGACGTGTCGGGGGCAGGACGCGGACGGCTCGACGAGCCGTCTCCGTCTGGGCCGAGCCCGTCGTCTGCCGGGAGCCAGGGTGGACGTGCTCCCCGGGTGCGCCGTGCCCAGCGCGCAGGTCGGTTCGAAACACCAGCCTGAATCAGAACCCGCCCTGGATCCCACGCCGGGCCACCGCGGCTTCGCCGACTGACGGATATTCCGGTCTCTCGACCGACGCCCGCCGTGCCCGACCCGACCCCTACGACGCCCGCCGTCTCGCCGTACGTCGCGCAGCGCCTGCTCGAGCTGTGCATCGAGCTCGGCACACCGCGCGACATCGCCGCCGTGCTCGCCGTCATCCTCGACGCGACGACGGACCTGCTAGACTGCGGCCGCGCCTCGATGCTGCTCTACGACACCGGCGCGCGGCAGCTCCGCTTCGTCGCCGCGACGAGCGAGGAGACCGCGGCGCTCGCGCGCATCCCGGTCCCGCTGCACGGCAGCCTCGCCGGCACCATCTTCCGCGAGAACCGCCCGCTCGTGTCCGGCAACGTCCAGACGGACACGCGGCACTTTACCGAGCCGGCCGAGCAGGCGGGCTACCGGCCACGCGCCATCGCCGGCGTCCCGATGTGCGTCGACGGGCAGCCCGTGGGCGTGCTCGAGGCGCTCGACCCGCACGACGGCGCCTTCACCGAGTCCGACGTCGAGGTGCTGATGGCGGTCGCGGCGCAGGCAGCCGTGGCCGTGAACGCGGCGCGGCAGCGGCACGCGTTGGAGCGGGCACACGCGCGCCTCGAGGACCTCGACCGGCTCAAAGGCCGCGTGCTGTCCCTGACGAGCGACGCCGTCCGCGCGCCCCTCACGGCCGTCCGCGATGCCGCCAGTGCGCTGCGCCGGCCGGGCGCCGACCTCGCCGCCGTCGCCGCACGGCTCGAGGATGCTGCCGGGCGCATGGAGGCGCTGATGGCGTCCGGGGCCGAGGTCGGGGCGCTGCCCGAGGCGAGCGGCGAGACCGAGGCCGTCGTGGTGCAGGGGCTGCTGCGCGAGGCGTCGCACGAGAGCCACCCGGCCGTGCGGATCGTGCTGGACCTCCCGGCCGAGCCGGTCGTCGCGTCTGCGCACGTGCGGCGGCTGCGGCTCGCGCTCGTCCACGTCGTCGCCGCGGCCGCGCAGTCGGCTGCTCAGGCCTCAGATGGAACCGGCGAGGTGACGGTCCGGCTGACGACGGGCGGGGCGGACGCGTTCGTGAGCGTCCGCGACTCGACGCTGCGCGCGGGAGGCCTCCCGCCGGACGGGCTCGATCTCGTCGTCGCCCGCGTCCTGCTTGAGCGCGACGGTGGAGCGGTCGATACGCTACCGGACGGCGTGCAACTGCGCCTCCCACTCGCGATCGGGCCCTCCGCCCCCTGACCTCCCGCATGACCGAGTCCATCCCGCCCCCGCGCCGCGACGAACGCCCCGAAGACGCGCTCGTCCGGCTCCGCCGCGTGCTGGACCTCAGCGTCGCGCTGAGCGTCGTCGGCGACATCGACCGGCTGCTCGCGAGCGTGATGGACACGGTCCGGACGGCGCTCGGCTGCGAGCAGGCCGCGATCCTGCTGCCCGACGACACGGCCGGCGGCCTCCGCTTCGCTGCCGCCACGGGCGACAACCGCGCCGCGCTGACGCACGTCCGCGTGCCGCTCGAGGGCAGCCTCGCCGGGTCGTGCTTCCGTGACAACCGGGTCGTGCTCGCCGCCGACGCCGAGGCGGACGCCCGCCACTTTGCCGCGCCATCCGCCGCCGCCGGCGTCGACGTCCGCTCGATGCTCGCCGTCCCGATGCGCGTCCAGGGCCGCCCGGTCGGGGTGCTCGAGGCGCTCAACGCGGGGCGGGACGGCTTCGACGCGGCCGACGTCGAGACGCTGCTCGTGATCGCGGCGCAGGCGGCTGTCGCCGTCCGCAACGCGCGGCAGACGCGCACGCTGCGCGAGGCCAACACGCGCCTCGAAGCGCTCGACCGTGCCCGCGCGGACTTCGTCACGGTTGCGTCGCACGAGCTGCGGACGCCCATCGCAGCCGTTCAGGGCTACGCGCAGACACTCGCCACGGACGACGTTGAGCACCAGCGCGAGGCCATCGCCGAGATCATCGCCGCGGCACAGCGCATGGGCGACATCGTCGAGACGCTCGACGAGATGGTGGACCTCCGCAGCAGTGTCGGCACAGTCGCGTCCGAGTCCGTCCCGCTCGAGTCGGTCGTCGTCGGGCTTGGTCACCTCGCCGAGGTGCCTGTCCGGCGGGCGGTCGACGTGTCGCTGCCAGCCGAGCCGATTCGCGTGCTGGGCGACGCGCGGCGGCTGCGGCTGCTCTTTCAGCACCTGCTCGTCAACGCGGACACGTTCACGCCGGCTGACGGCCGCGTCTGGATCGAGGCCGAGACGGACGACGACGCCGTCACGGTTCGCGTCTGCGACACCGGCGTCGGGCTTATGCCCGAGGATACTGAGCGCATCTTCGAGCCCTTCGTGCAGGCCGACGCGCCGGACACGCGCCCGCACGAGGGCCTGGGAGTCGGCCTCGCGCTGGCGCGCTCGATCGCGCTGCGCCACGGCGGCGGCATCCGCGCGACGTCGGCCGGGCCGGGGCAGGGGAGCACGTTCCACGTCCGCCTCCCGCTCGCCCCGGCGTAGCCACACGGCGCGTCAGTCGTCGAGCGGCTCGCCGTCGAGGCCCTCGCCGGTGCCGTCGCCGAGGCCGTGGTCGTCGGCGAGGTCGTCCGGGACGGGCTCGATGTCGAGGTCTGCGGGGATGTCGCCGGCGTCGAGGTCGTCCAGATCGCCGAGGCCGATTGCGGCGTCTGCGGGCGCGTCGAGGTCGTCAGGGCGGAGGGGCGAGTCGGTCATGGGATCGGTGAGGGTGGTGTCGTCGTCGGCGTCGATGGCGACGGCCGCGACGTCCGCGATGGCGTCGCCGTCGCGGAGGGCGATCACGCGGACGCCCTGCGCGTTGCGGCCCGTCTCGCGGATGTCCGCGACCGGCATCCGGATCATGAGCCCGGTCTCGGTCGCGATCATCAGCTCGTCGCCGTCCGTGACCCGCTTCAGGGCGACGAGGCGGCCCGTCTTGTCCGTCGTCTTCATCGCGAGCACGCCCTGGCCGCCGCGGCCCTGGTAGCGGAACTCGCCGACGCTCGTCTGCTTGCCGTAGCCGTTGGCCGAGACCGTGAGGATGCGCGCGGCGTCGCTGTTGGCGACGACCATGCCGACGATCGCCTCGCCCTCGGGCAGGCGCATCCCGCGCACGCCGCGGCTCTTGCGGCCCATCGAGCGGACGTCCGCCTCGGTGAAGCGGATCGCGCGGCCGCCCGTCGACCCGAGCACGACCTCGGAGGTGCCGGTCGTCATCTTGGCCTCGATGAGCTCGTCGCCCTCGACGACGTCGATCGCGATGATGCCGTCGGCGCGGACGCGGGAGAAGGCCTCGAGCGGCGTCTTCTTGACGAGCCCGGCGCGCGTCGCCATGAGCACGTAGTGGCTGGTGAGGAAGTCCGCGTCGCGGAAGTCGTCCTTCTTGACCACGAGCACGGCGCGGATGACGTCGTCCTGCGCGATCTGGACGAGGTTGCGGACCGAGCGGCCCTTGGCCGTCCGGCTGGCCTCAGGCACCTGGAACACGCGCAGCCAGTAGCAGCGGCCGTGGTCCGTAAAGAAGAGCAGGTAGTCGTGGGCCGAGGCCGTGAAGAGGTGCGAGACGAAGTCCTCGTCGCGCTGCCCGAGGCCGCGCAGGCCGCGGCCGCCGCGCGTCTGCGTGCGGTACTCGTCTGCGGCCGTCCGCTTGATGAGGCCCTGGTGCGTGATCGTGACCACGCCGTGCGTGTCCTCGATGAGGTCCTCGTCCTCCATGTCGCCGCCGCCGAAGAGGTCGATCTCCGTCCGCCGCGGGTTGGCGTAGCGCTCCTTGATGTCGCGGAGCTCGTCCTGGATGATCCGCATGCGGAGCGGCTCCGAGTTGAGGATGGAGCGGAGGCGCTCGATCTCGCGCAGGATCTCGGCGTACTCCTCGGCGATCTTGCCGCGCTCGAGGCCCGTCAGGCGCGACAGGCGGAGGGCGAGGATGGCGTCGGCCTGGGCGTCCGAGAGCCACGGCTGCGGCACGAAGTCCTCGCGGAGGTCGGGGGCGAGGTCGCCGTCGCGGCGGCCCGTCAGCTCGACCGGCGCCTGCGCGGGCAGGCCGAGGCGACTTAGTTGGTCAGCCGTGAGGCGCTGCGGGTAGAGGCCCGCCATGAGGTTGCGCTTGGCCGCCTCGGTGTCCTCCGAGTGCCGGATGATGGCGATGATGGCGTCGAGGTGGTCCAGCGCCAGGACGAGCCCGTCGAGGATGTGCGCGCGCTCCTCGGCCTTGCGGAGCTCGTAGATCGTGCGCCGCACGATGATCTCGTGGCGGTGCTCGACGTAGTACTGGATGAGCTCCTTGAGCCCGAGCGTCCGCGGCCGGCCCGCGACGAGCGCGACCATGTTGACGCCGAACGTCTGCTGGAGCTGCGTGTGCTTGAAGAGCTGGTTCTGCGTGACGGCCGTGACGGCGTCGCGGCGCAGCTCCATCACGATGCGCATGCCGTCGCGGTCGGACTCGTCGCGGAGGTCCGAGATGCCCTCGATCTTCTTGTCGCGCACCGCCGACGCGATCTTCTCGATCAGCGTCGACTTGTTGACCTGGTACGGGATCTCGGTCACGACGAGCGCGGCGCGCTCGAGGCCTTCGCCGCGGCGCTTGATCGTCTCCTCGTGCATCTTGGCGCGCATCACGACGCGCCCGCGGCCCGTCCGGTACGCCTCGCGCACGCCCGAGGCGCCGTAGATGAGGCCGCCCGTCGGGAAGTCCGGCGCGGGGATGTGCGCCATGAGCGCGTCGAGCTCGATCTCGCGGTCGTCGATGTACGCCACGATGCCGTCGACGAGCTCGCCGAGGTTGTGCGGCGGGATGTTGGTCGCCATGCCGACCGCGATGCCGGACGCGCCGTTGAGCAGCAGCGTCGGGATCGCGGACGGGAGCACGGACGGCTCGTCGAGCGAGCCGTCGAAGTTGGGCGTGTAGTCGACCGTCTCCTTGTCGAGGTCGCGGAGGATCTCCTCGGCGAGGCGCGTCAGGCGGGCCTCGGTGTAGCGCATCGCCGCCGCCGAGTCGCCATCGACGGAGCCGAAGTTGCCCTGCCCGTCCACGAGCGGCCCGCGGACGTTGAAGTCCTGCGCCATGCGCACGAGCGCGTCGTAGACGGACTGGTCGCCGTGGGGGTGGTACTTGCCGAGCACCTCGCCGACGATGCGGGCGGACTTCTTGTGGGCGCGGCCCGCGGCCAGCCCGAGCTCCTGCATCCCGTAGAGCACGCGCCGCTGAACCGGCTTGAGCCCGTCGCGGACGTCCGGGAGGGCCCGGCTCACGATGACCGACATCGAGTAGTCGATGTAGGAGGACTTCATCTCGTCCTCGATGTTGATCGGGATGATGCGGCTCGCGCCGTCGTCCTCGGGGAGCGCGTCGTCGGTGATCTCGGCCATGCCTGGGGTGCGGGGATTCGTGGACTCGGGTAACCCGCAAAGATACCGAATCCGTGTGACGACGGCCCGTCAGCGATGCCGCGAAACGGGCCCGGTCGGGCGGTTTCGGGGACGTCCGTGACGTCCCAAAGGAATCCCGTAGGGGCACAGCTTGCTGTGCCCGGGCCCCGGCCCACCGCCGTGCCATCCGGAGAGGCGGGCACAGCAAGCGGTGCCCCTACGGTGATCGATCGGTCGGTGGGACGGTTGACCGTCCGGCCCGCCGGTTATCGCCCCAGGACGAGGCCGACGCGGATCTGGCGCGGCCCGCCGTAGACGAACGGCGCGTCCGTGCTCTGGACGCCGCCGACGTTCACGGGCCCGCCCGTATACGCCTCGTACAGCAGCCGGTCGCCGGCCGCCGTGAGGACGCTCTGGCCGGCCGGCGTCGCCGGGAAGCCGTCCGCGTCCGGCTCGCCCGTGGCGCGGTACACGGCGAGGACGTTGCGCGTGCCGAGGACATTCTCGGCCCACACGAACGCCGTGACGCCCACCGGCCCGGCACCAAAGCGGTAGTCGAGACGCAGGTCGACCTGCGACGTCCACGGCAGGCGTGCCACGTCAGCCACGTTCGACGTGAACGGGTCGAAGACGGAGAAGCCGGTGTTGGGCGCGAGCGCACGGTACGGGCGGCCGCTCTGCGCCGCCACCACGACGCCCGCGCCGAGGCCGCGCAGCCGGCCCGCTGGGACGCGCGCGTCGACGGCGAGGTCGAGCGCGTGGCGCGTGTCGCCCGCGGACGGCTGCGATCCGAGCACGACCGGCCCGAAGGCCGTGCCGCCCAGCTGCACGTCGAGGTCCGTCGCGAAGGCGAGCGTGTAGCCGGCCGCGACGGTGACGCCGCGCGTCCGCGCGAGTCGCGCCGTGAGGTCGATGCCTGTCTCGTTGCGCCCGCCGTCACCCGCGACGCCGACATACGACGGGAAGCCGCCGGCAAACTGCCGAAGGGCGGGTAGGCCGCGCGTCTGCCGCGTAAACCCGTGCACGCCAACGCTCAGCAGCGGCGTCGCCTGCACGTCGACGCCCAGGCCAGCGGCGCGGACGTCCTCGGGCGTGAGCGCGGCGTTGCCCGGCAGGACAGTCGCGCCGGTCAGCTCCTCATAAGCGGCGAACGGGACGTAGAGGCTCGGGTCCGGCCGGCGCGAGAGGCGTGCGGCGTACCCCGAGACGGCCACGGTCGGCGTCGCTTGCACGGTGACCTGCACGCGCGGCTGGAGCCGGATGGACGCTTCCGTCTTCGCGTACGCGTCCGACCGCGGCGCGTCGGGCAGGCTGACGGGCGACCCGCGGAGGTCGCGGATGATGGCCTCGGTTGTCGACAGGTTGCCCGCGACGTCGTAGAACCGCCCCTCGCGGTCGCGGAATCCGACTGTCTGGCCGCCATTCGGGGAGAATGTCTGGTAGACGGCAAAGTCGTCGCCGATGCCCGTCGGGGCGTTCTGGACGTCGCCGGCCCGCAGGATCGGGGTGGGCGCGTACGGGTCGAAGAGCGTCGTCGCGCGGGCGTCGTAGCGCTCGATCCGCAGGCCGGCGTCGATGGTGGCCGGGCCGACGCGGACGACGTCACGGAGGTAGCCCGCCGCCGTGAGCGGCCGGAACGGCGCGACGTCCGTGTTCGCCCGACGCCCGTTCTGGTCCACGAAGTAGCCGTCGACGTCCTCGCTGCTCGTCCGGCCGAGGCCGTTGAACGAGTAGCCGTAGGTCTGGACCACGGGTCGCAGTACCTCGAAGTCGAGCTGGTCGTAGCGCGTGACGCCGTTCGGGAAGCCCGCCGTGCCCTGCCCGCCGTCGCCGTCGGCGACGAAGGCGGCGAGGCGGCGGCCGTCGAGCGTGATGCGGCGGAACGTCTGCAACTCCACTTCACCGCCGATCTCGATCCGGTTCGCGCCGACCGTCCGGCCGAGGCTGCCGGCGACCTGCGTGCTGGACGCGCTCTGGCGGTCGTAGAGCGACGCCTGCGCGCCGGGCTGGGCGAAGCCGGTGACCGGCCGGTCCGCCGGCCGTGCGCCGCCGTCGGACCCGTACAGCTGCAGGTAGCGGGTCCCGGCGAGCGTGAAATAGCGCTGCGCGACGACGCCCGCCACGCCGTCGATGTCGCCGTAGAGGAGCGCGTCCTCGATGGCCGACGAGAAGGCGGCCGGGTGCAGGACGGAGCCCGTCGTCTCGACCGACGCCCGGAGGCTCGCCTCGACGCCGCCCGGCAGCATGGCCCCGTCGACGGCCGCGAAGGCGCCGGCGCGGTCGGACGTCTGCGCGTACAGCCCGCCGCGGTTGGCGAAGCGGCGGCCGAACGCCTCGGCCGGCGTCGGGGCCGTCGCCGCCATCTCGCGGCGGCCGACCTGGCCGCCGAGGCGAAGCCGGCCCTGCGCCGGCAGGAAGAACAGGGCCTGGCCCGAGAGCGCGAGGTCGCGCAGCGGGTCGTCCTGTGCGCGGACGCGCTCAACGTCGGCGAGCGCGGCGGCTCCAAGGGCGCTCTGCGTGCTGCCGACCTGCGAGCCCGGCGCGAGCCCGAGCGCGGCGATGAGGTCGGTCTGCGTGAACGGACGTCCGGCCGCGGCGGCCGTGAGCGCGGCGTCGGCGGGGAAGGGGACCGAGCGCGTCGCGCCCGTCGGGTCGGTGACGAAGACGGACTGCGGGGACGTCTGGAGCAGGTCGACCGCGGCGTCCGACAGGCGCAGCGAGCGGCCGGCGGACGGGACGGCGTCGCCGCGGCGCGCGGCCTCGCCCGTGATCGATACCCCGCCGACCCGCCCGAACGGCGCGCGGGCCGTCGCCGAGGCGAGACTCGACCCGTAGGCGTCTGTCGCCTCGGACGAGAGGCCTTCGACGCGTCCGCCGAACCGCTCCGCGCCGGCCTCGGTCGTGACGCGCACGATGCCGCCGCCAGCCTCGCCGATGCTCGCCGGGACGAAGCCGCCCAGGGCGTCGACGCGCCCGACGGCCCCGAACGGCGCGACGGTCGCGCCCAACAGGCTCGTCGTGCCCGTGCCCATCGGCCCGCCCAGCCGCCGAACGCCGTCGACGACGAACACGGGCTCCTGCACGCCGCCGACGTCGCCGGTACGCGACCGGAAGACGAGCGTGCCCGTCGCGAGGTCGCGGCGGAACGCGGGCGTGAGGGCCGCCTCTTCGCGAACCGACCGCAGCGGCAGCGCCGACGTCGTGTCTCGAACGATCGGCCCCGCGTGCGGATTGACGATCGGGAGATTCTCTAGGTCCCGCCCGGTGACGGGCGTCTGGGCGGACACGGCCGAGGTGAGCAGGGCGAGGGCGAGCAGCGGAATCGTCCGGCGCATACGTGCGGAGAAAGAGGGTCGCCGAAGATCCGCCCGGAGTCCAAGCGCTGCCGTGGTTTGTTGGTGACGATCGGCGTGCCCCGTCGCCCGGTTGGAAGCGCTTCCACATTTCGCCGACAGCGACACCCGCGCCGGGCGCTAGCTTCGTCGCGCACCCCCCGACCCGACCGCATGGCCCGCCACGCCGACCGCCGCACCAAAATCGTCTGTACGCTCGGCCCGGCCGTCGCCTCTGTCGAGGGCGTCCGCGCGCTCATCGCGGCCGGCATGGACGTCGCGCGGCTCAACTTCTCGCACGGCTCCCACGACGACCATCGCCGCATGATCGAGGTCGTGCGCGAGGAGGCGAAGCGGGCAGGCCGGCTCGTCCCGATCCTGCAGGACCTCCAGGGACCCAAGATCCGGCTCGGCAAGGTCGCCGATGGCGGCGTGCTGATCCACAAGGGCAGCCGCCTCGTCCTCACGTCCGAGCCCGTCGCGGCCGGCACCGCCGAGCGGGTCCACGTGAGCTACGACGCGCTCGCGGACGAGGTCACGGTCGGCGGGCGCATCCTCATCGACGACGGCTACATCGAGGTCGCGGTGACGAAGGTCGACGGGCCGGACGTGCACACCGAGGTCGTCGTCGGCGGCGTGCTGAAGTCCAACAAGGGCGTCAACCTGCCCAAGCTCAAGGCGGCGCGGCCGAGCCTCACCGAGAAGGACATCCGCGACCTCGCGTTCGGGCTCGCCCACGACGTCGACTTTATCGCGCTCTCGTTCGTCCGGACGGGCACGGACGTCGCGGACTTGGTGCAGCGCATCCGCGCCGTCGACAAAAGCATCGGCGTCATCTCGAAGATCGAGAAGCCCGAGGCGGTCGACGACTTCGAGGCCATCCTCGCCGGGTCGGACGGGATCATGGTCGCGCGCGGCGACCTGGGCATCGAGATCCCGATGCAGGACGTGCCGGTCGTCCAGAAACGCCTCATCCGCGCTTGCCTCGAGGCCGCCAAGCCGGCGATCACGGCGACGCAGATGCTGGAAAGCATGATCGAGAACCCGCGCCCGACGCGCGCCGAGGCCACAGACGTCGCCAACGCCGTCTTCGACGGGACCGACGCCGTGATGCTCTCGGGCGAGACCGCGGCGGGCAAGTACCCCATCCGCGCCGTGGCCGCGATGGACGAGATCGCGCGCGCGGCCGAGGCCTCGCGCAAGGTCCTCGGCGGCCGCGAGGCGACGTTCGTCACCGGCACGCGCGAGGCGGACCAGACGACGGAGGCCATCTCGCAGACGGCCGTCCGCCTCGCCGAGCAGGTCGGCGCGTCGGCCATCGCCTGCCTCACCCACTCGGGCACGACGGCCCGCGCCATCGCGCGCCACCGCCCCGAGGTCCCCATTTTCGCCTTCACGGACGACGGCGGCGCGCTCGGCCGCATCGCGCTCACGTGGGGGACGCAGCCCGTCCAGGGTCCCCTCCAGACGACGACCGACGCCGGCCTGACGTCGGTCCGCGAGGGCCTCCTCGCCGGCGGCCACGTCCAGCCCGGCGACCGCGTCGTGGTCACCGCCGGCCTGCCGCTCGTCGCGGTCGGGCTGACGAACATGGTCCACGTGATGACGATCGAGGGTTGAAAGCGGCCGGCTGAAATGACTCTGTCCGGCCCATTGCAACACTAGAAATATGTCATCCTGCGCCGAAGGCCGGCGCAGCCCACTCGTTTCAGGATCTGCATTCCATCTGGCGGCC
>JBBSUZ010000028.1:0-16965 GCA_038233965.1 Rhodothermales bacterium
CCTTGTAGCGGATGTCGAGCGTCTCGCGGTTGTAGCGCTTGCCCTTGCAGACCTCGCACGGGACGTACACGTCCGGCAGGAAGTGCATCTCGATGCGGATCATCCCGTCGCCGGCACAGGCCTCGCAGCGACCGCCCTTGACGTTGAACGAGAAGCGCCCGGGCTTGTAGCCGCGGATGATGGACTCGGGCAGGCGCGCGAAAAGGTCGCGGACGAGCCCGAACATGCCCGTGTACGTCGCCGCGTTGGAGCGCGGCGTGCGGCCGATCGGCGACTGGTCGATGGTGATGATCTTGTCGACGTTGTCGAGTCCCTGCGCGTCGCGGTACGGCAGCGGGACGCCCGTCGCGTTGTGGTGGTGCGCGGCGAGGACGGGCGCGAGCGTCTGGTTGATGAGGCTGGACTTGCCCGAGCCCGAGACGCCGGTCACGACGGTCATCGTGCCGAGCGGGACCTCGACCGTGACGTCCTGGAGGTTGTGGCCCCGCGCGCCCTCGATGCGGATCGTCTGCCCGTTGCCCGGCCGCCGCTCGGCGGGCGTCGGCGTCGGGACGCTCCGCGTGCCGGTGAGGTAGGCCGTCGTGAGGCTCATCGACGCGCCGTCGCCCTGCCCGACGAGGAGCGCCTCGGGCGGGCCCGCCGCGAGCACCTCGCCTCCGTACTCGCCCGCGCCGGGCCCGATGTCGACCACGAAGTCCGCCGCCTCGATCATCTCGCGGTCGTGCTCGACGACGAGGACCGAGTTGCCGAGGTCGCGGAGGGCCGTGAGCGAGCCGATGAGCTTGGCGTTGTCGCGCGGGTGCAGCCCGATGCTCGGCTCGTCCAAGACGTAGAGGACGCCCGTGAGCTGCGTCCCGATCTGCGTCGCGAGGCGGATGCGCTGCGATTCGCCGCCCGAGAGCGTCCGCGCCTGACGGTCCAGCGTGAGGTACTCGAGGCCGACGCCGACGAGGAAGCCCAGGCGCTCGCGGATCTCCTTCACGATCGGCTCGCCGATGGTCGCCTGCCGGCCGGTCAGGTCGAGCGCGTCGAACCACGCGACGAGGCTCTGGAGGTCCATCTGCACGAGGTCCGCGATCGACTGGTCGCCGGCGAACGTGTGCGTGTTGCCGACGCGGAAGCTCAGCGACTCTGGCTTGAGCCGGCCGCCGCCGCAGACCGTACACGGGCGCATCCGCGTGAAGGCGTCCGCCCACGCGCGCTGCGTCGCGCTCGTGGTCGTGCTCGCCGTGTGCTCGATGTGCCCGACGACGCCGCCGAAGCGATGCTGGTACGCGACCGTCCTGCCCTTGTAGGTGTACGAGACGTCGAAGAGCTCCTCGCCCGCGCCGTCGAGGATGACGGCCCGCTGCGCGTCCGTGAGACTGTCGAACGGCGTCTCGAAGTCGATGTCGTACGTGGCTGCGACGGCCTTGAGCTGGGCGAAGACCCACACGTCGCGCGGGATGCCGACGGGCGCGAGCGCGCCCTGGGCGATTGACTTCGCACCGTTCGGGACGATCAGCTCGGGGTCGATCTCCTTGCGCACGCCGAGGCCGTTGCACGCCGGACACGCGCCGTACGGGCTGTTGAAGCTGAACGTGTTCGGGCTCGGGTCGTCGTAGCTCACGCCGTCCTCGGGCGCGGTGAGGTGGCGCGAGAAGAGGCGGTCGCCGATCTCGACGTCCGGCCCGGTCGCCTCGCCGCTCCCGACGGCGGCGACGTGCGCGATGAGGGTCCCGCCGCCCATGCCGAGCGCGATCTCGACGGCGTCGGCGATGCGCGAGCGGATGCCCTCGCGGACGACCAGGCGGTCCACGACGACCTCGACGTCGTGGGTCTTGTAGCGGTCCAGTTGCATGCCGGGCGCGATCTCGCGCATCTCGCCGTCCGTCCGGACGCGCTCGAAGCCCTGGCGCGCGATCTGCTCGAAGAGGTCGCGGTAGTGGCCCTTGCGCCCGCGCACGACGGGCGCGAGCACGACGACGCGCGTGCCCTCGGGGAAGGCCGCGATGGCATCGATGATCTCGTCGTCGGACTGCCGCCGCATCGGCGTGCCGCTCTTGTACGAGTATGCGTCCGACGCGCGGGCGTAGAGCAGGCGCAGGAAGTCGTAGATCTCCGTGACGGTCCCGACCGTGCTTCGCGGGTTGCGGCCGACCGTCTTCTGCTCGATCGCGATGACGGGCGAGAGGCCGTCGATGAGGTCGACGTCCGGCCGCTCCATCACGCCGAGAAACTGGCGCGCGTAGGCACTCAGGCTCTCCATGTAGCGGCGCTGACCCTCGGCGTAGATCGTGTCGAAGGCGAGGGACGACTTTCCCGATCCCGACAGACCGGTGATGACGACGAGTTCGCCGCGCGGGATGTCGAGGTCGACGCTCTTGAGGTTGTGCTCGCGCGCACCGCGGATGATGATCCGGTCGTCCATGCAGAAGCCTGAGTCGGTTCGGGTGAGTACCGGCAGCGGGGGGCGCCGTTCCGCGCGAAGAACGCCGCAGGCCGTGCCGACGGTGCGTCACCGGCGAGCGGGTCGGGGCGGTCCTGCCGCCTGCGCCCGAGCGACACCCGGCGGGCGTCGCCGGCGCACGTGACCGCGGCGACGCCCGACAGCCATGTCGGATCTCGTGCATGCACGGCGGGTCTGGTGTATCGACCTTGGTCCTGCCGCTCTCCTCTCCACTCTCCACCTCCCATGCCCGATTCGATCTCCCGTACGTCGCCGTGGCTTACGCTGGGCTCGGCGATGCTGACTCCTAACGTCGTCCTTCAAATTCTGAAGGACGGCAACGAGCGCTTCGTCAACGGTGAATCCGCCGGCCATGACGTCCACGAGGCGCTCAAGATCACGCGCGAGGGGCAGTCACCGTTCGCGACCGTCGTGAGCTGCATCGACAGCCGTGTGCCAGTCGAGACGGTCTTCGATCTCACGATCGGGCACGCGTTCTCGGCGCGCGTCGCCGGCAACGTCGTCGGGCCGGACATCGTGGGCTCGCTCGAGTTCGCCTGCGCCATCGCCGGCTCACGGCTCATCGTCATCCTCGGCCACACGGGGTGCGGGGCGGTCAAGGGCGCGGTCGACGGAGTCCAGCTGGGCTCGCTCACGGGCATCCTGGACAAGATCCAGCCCGCCGTGCAGACCGTCTCGATGACGCGCACACCAGCCGCAGGCGGCAAGCCCTCCGCCGACGCTGCCTTCGTCGACGCCGTCGTCGAGGCCAACGTGCGCCACACGATGGGAGCGCTGCTGGAGCAGAGCCCGATCGTGCGGGACCTCGTCGCCGCGCGGACGGTCGGGCTCGTCGGGGCGATCTACGACGTCCGCACGGGCATCGTGTCGTACCTCGACGCGGCAGCCACACCAGCGGCCACCGAGGTGCCCGACGCCCTGTGAGCACGACGCCCGACCCGTTCCACGATGGCCTGCCGACGCTGGACGGCGCGCGCGTCCGCCTGCGCGCCCTGCGCCCGCCCGAGACGGACGGCGGGGCCGACCTCGACGCGCTCTGGTCCACCTTCGCGGACGCCGAGACGCTGCGCTACTGGTCCCACGAGCCGTTCACCACGCGCGACCAGGCGGCCGAGTACCTCGCCGACATCGGCCGTGGTGCCGCCGACCGCACGTTCGTCCAGTGGGCCATCGCGGACGTCACGACGGACGCGTTTCTCGGCACGGTCACGTTCTATGGATGGGACCGGACACACCGCCGCGCCGCGCTCGGCTTCCTCCTCGGCCGCGCGCACTGGGGCCGCGGGCTGGCGTCGGACGCAGTGCGGACCGCGCTCGCCTTCGCCTTTGCGGAGATGAACCTCCACCGCGTCGAGGCCGACGTCGATCCCGAGAACGGGGCGTCGCTGCGGCTGCTCGCGCGCCTCGGCTTCCGCGAGGAAGGGCGTCTCCCCGAGCGCTGGTTCACGTTCGGGAGCTGGAAGGACTCGGTCATGCTCGGCCTGCTCGCGCCCGGTCCGGCCACCACTGGACGGCCTCAGCGCACGGCGATGGGGACCGAGAACGTCTCGGCCGGCGCTGTGCCGTCTGAGTCGAAGGGGCGGCGGTAGACGAGGCTCAGCGTGCCCGAGCCGGCTCGCGCGGTGCGGAACGCCCACGTCTCCGCGCCACCGCGCCCGACCACGGGCGGGTCGCTGGCGGGCGACGGATCCTGCACGTACGTGGGATCGCCGTCGCGAGCGAGCGTGCCGTTTGCGGAGTCCGCGAGGGCCCATCGGTAGCCGGTCGTCCTGTTGGACGCCAGCGTCACCGTGATCCGCTGCCCGACGGCGAGCGTCTGCGGCCCGCCGGCATCGGCCGCGGTGAGCGACACGCGCGACGCCCCGTCCGATGAGGACGAGGCGTCGGGGGCCGGCGAGCAGCCGGCGAAGAGGGCAGCCAGAACGAGGAGGCGAGCGGACACGGGGCGAGTGGTGTGTGATCGCTCAAGATCGCACGGCCCGGGTCGGCGTACGCCGGTCGATTCAGGCGCGGGGGCGCTGCGCGGTCGGGGCGAGGTGCTCCTCGGAGCAGAACATGCCGCTGAACGGGAGGCCGCGACGGGCCTCGGCCGTGGCCACCTCGGCGCGCGCCATCTCGTAGACACGGGCCAGCAGGCCGCGCGGCGCGGGCGTCGGAAGGGCTGTCGAGGACGGAGTCGAGAAGGCGCGCATGGCGGTGTGCTGGTTGGTAACGTTCCCGTAACATACGGCTGGGGATCGCAGTTTCCTACCCGGGGCTTAAATTTTACCCCGTCCCGCCTTCTATTGGTCCGGTCAGACCCCGATCTGCCTCAACGAGTAAAGGGCCCGCCCGGAGCGCCGTGCGCCGGACGAGCCCTCGATCGGGTCGCAAGAGTCGGCGTGGACGTCAGCCAGCGGTCTCGATGCGGACCGGGACGCGGACGCGGTCCCAGCCGAACGTCAGCGTCGCGCCGGTATCCGTGATGCGCTCGAAGCCCACCTGGAACATCTCCTGCGTGTGCGGGAACGCCTCCGGAGCGACCGTCACGCGGAGCGCGTCCTGCGCGGGGTCGTAGCGGAACGCGCCCCACTGGGCGGCGGTGCGGTTGAAGATGATCGTCCACTCGGTCGCGCCGGGGATGGCGAAGACGGCGTAGGTGCCGGCGTCGAGCGGCTGCCCGGCCACGCGGACCGGCGCCGAGACCGTGATCGTCGTGGCCTCGTTGGCCCCGAGGCGCCAGATCTCGCCGTACGGCACGAGCGCGGTCGAGTCGGGCCCGAAGACGACGCGCTCACGGACGGACGGGCGGCCGTACGTCACGAGGACGTCCGTGGTGCCGATGGTCTGGCCGATGAGCGCGTTCGGGCTCGGGCGGACGGCGTCGTGGGCGCGCGTCTGCGCCGAGGCGCCGGTGGCGAGGAGGAGAGAGAAAAGCGCGAGGCGAAGCATAAAAAGGCGGACTGGGTGGTGTGGGGCGTCGCTCGGGGAGCGGACGTCACCGAACGGGAAACGGCCATCGGGGGACTGCACTCCCGATGGCCGTTTCGTGATCCTTACGGGGCGCTCAGCTTACCAGAGCCGGATGCGGTCCTCGGGGGCGACGTACATCGGGTCGCCCGGCTGCACGTTGAACGCCGTGTAGAACGCGTCCAGGTGGCCGAGGGGGCCGTTGGCGCGGTACTCGCCCGGCGAGTGCGGGTCCGTCTGCAGCTGCTGGCGGAGGGCGGCCTCGCGGGCCATCGAGCGCCAGGCGCCGGCCCAGCCCATGAAGAAGCGCTGGTCGCCCGTGAAGCCGTCGATCACCGGCGCCTGCTCGGTCGCCGAGACCGTGCCGTCGCCGTTCGCGTCGAGCGAGCGCTGGTAGGCGCGGTACGCCATCGTGAGCCCCGAGAGATCGGCGATGTTCTCGCCGAGCGTCAGGCGGCCGTTGACGTGCGCGTCCGGGTACGGCGCGTAGGCGTCGTACTGCGCCGCGAGGCGGTCCGTCTTCTCGGTGAAAGCGGCGCGGTCAGCGTCGGTCCACCAGTTCGAGAGGTTGCCCTGCGGGTCGTACTGGCTGCCCTGGTCGTCGAAGCCGTGCGAGAACTCGTGGCCGATGACGGCGCCGATGCCGCCGTAGTTGACCGCGTCGTCCGCCGCGACGTCGAAGAACGGCGGCTGGAGGATGGCGGCCGGGAAGACGATCTCGTTGAAGGCCGGGTTGTAGTACGCGTTGACGGTCTGCGGCGTCATGCCCCACTCGGTCCGGTCAGGGTCGGTGCCGAGCTTGGACATCATGTCGCGGTAGCCCCAGTCCGACGCGTTGCGGATGTTGCCGACGAGGTCGTCCGGCGAGGCCGTGAGGCCCTCGTAGTCCTCCCACTCGGTCGGCGTGCCGATCTTGTAGGTGTACGTGTTGAGCTTGTCGAGCGCGCGCTGGCGCGTCTCGGGGCTCATCCACGCGAGGTCCGTGATCGACGAGCGGAAGGCCTCGCGGAGGTTGCCGATGAGCGCCTCCATGCGGTCGGCGGCGGCCTGCGGGTAGTGCCGGGCGACGTAGACGCGGCCGACGGACTCGCCGAAGGTGCCGGCGGTCGCCGAGACGCCCTTCTTCCAGCGCGGGCGGTCCTGCGTCTGCCCACTGAGCTGGCGGCCGAAGAAGTCGAACCGGGCCGTCGCGTAGCGCGCGGGCAGCACGCCGGCGGCAGACGCGAGTGTGCGGACGCGCGCGTAGTCGGTCCACGTCGCGAGCGGGACGGCGGCCATGAGGCTGTCGAGGCCCGCGAGGAACGGCGGCTGCGCGACGACGACCGAGTCGATGCGGCTACGCACCCCGACCTCGTCCAGGATGGTATCGAAGTGGATGTTCGGGTACGTCCGCACGAGGTCCTCGACGGACGTCATGTTGTAGGTCGCCTCGGGGTTGCGGTTCTGGACGCGCGTCCACTGAGCCGTGGCGAGGTCGGTCTCGAGCGCGAGGACGCCCGCGGCGCGGGCGGCGCCGTTGTCCGTCATCGGCACGCCGTCGGCGTGGGCGAGGTCGAACATCGCCGTGAGGAACGTGAGGTAGCCGGCGCGGGCCTCGGCGAAGCGGTCCTCGAGGTAGTAGCTGCGGTCCGGCAGGCCCGTGCCCGACTGCGACAGGTTGAAGACGTAGCGGCTCGAGTTCTTGTCGTCGACGCCGACGTACGCGCCGACGGGACTCGGGCCGAACGAGCGGCCGTTCTGGGCGAAGTAGCGCGCGAGCTCGTCCTTGGACGTCACGGCCGCGATGCGGTCGAGGTCCGGCTGGAGCGGCGAGATGCCGCGCTGCTCGATGCGCGTCGAGTCCATGTAGGCCGTGTAGTACGCCCCGACACGGGCCGCGTCGCGGTCCTGGACGCGCCCGGCCGCGGCGTCCTCGATGATCGCGCGGACGTCGCTCTCGGCGGCGTCGCCGAGGACGTCGAACGAGCCGAAGCGCGAGCGGTCCGCCGGGATCTGGGTCGTGGCGAGCCAGCCGCCGTTGGCGTAGCGGAAGAAGTCGTCCTGCGGGCGGACGGCCGGGTCCATGTTGGTCCGGTCGATGCCGGAGCGCATCGGTTGCTGGGCCTGCGCCGCCGGGGCGAGCGCCGCCGGAGCGGTCAGGACGAGTGCGGCGAAGGCCGCTGACGCGAGAGCGCGCATAAATCGGTGGTGGAGAGGAGACTGGAAAGATCGGGCCGCGTGCTAAAAATGCAACACGCGGGGCGACGCGTCTGGAATCAACGGGGCGAGGGCGTGCGAAGTGCCCGGATGGCGCGCAGGCGTGGAAGTGCGGCGGCCGGTCGTGCGACCTTCCGTCTCGCCTCTCCCCTACTCCGATGGACCCCGGCCTCCACGTCAAGCAAGCGATCAACCACCTCGAGAAGGTCATCCGCTACGTCCCGTTCGTCGCCGAGGACGGGCCCGACGGGCCGACCGCCCACGTCGCGCTCACGCCCGAGGACTGGGGCGTCGTCGCGGACGCGCTCTTCCACATGGACACGCCGCGCGAGGTCTTCCCCGCCGAGATCGCGGACTTCGGCTTCGCCGACGGCGGCCGCTCGATCCGCCTCGACCTCACGGACGGCACGGTCGTCACCGTCGACGCCGGATAGGAGGGTTCGGGATTCTCGGTACGGAGTATGTCAGCGACCTCGTACCCAGGACCTCGTACCCCGAACCTCGTGTCAGAACAGCACGCGGGCGCGGATCGTCGCCGGGACGCGGAGCACGGCCGCGAGCGCGTCGTCCGACGACGCCGTGTCGACGTCCGTGACGACGTAGCCGACCTCGCCGCGCGTCTGGAGCGACTGCGCGGCGACGTTGGCGCCGATCTCCGAAAAGACGGCGTTCAGCGCCGCGAGCACGCCCGGCACGTTGCGGTGGACGTGCAGGATGCGGTGGTGGCCGACGTGCGGCGGCAGCGACACCTCCGGGAAGTTGACCGCCGTCACCGTGCTCCCGTTGTCCGAGTAGCGGACGAGCTTCTCGGCGACCTCGGTCCCGATGTTCTCCTGCGCCTCGACCGTGCTCCCGCCGACGTGCGGCGTCAGCACGGCGCAGTCGAGACCCTGAAGCGGCGTCGCGAACGCGTCGTCGTTGGAGCGCGGCTCGACCGGGAAGACGTCGACGGCGGCGCCGGCGAGGTGGCCCGACTCGAGGGCGGCGGCGAGCGCGTCGAGGTCCACGACGTGGCCGCGCGAGGCGTTGATGAGGACCGAGCCCGGGCGCATCAGCGCGATCTCGTCCGCCCCGATCAGGCCCGTCGTCTCGGGCGTCTCGGGCACGTGCAGCGTCACGACGTCGGCCCGCGCGAGCAGGTCCTGGAGGCTGCCCGCCGCGCTCGCGTTGCCGATCGCGAGCTTGGCCGCCGTGTCGTGGAAGATCACGCGCATCCCGAGGCCCTCGGCGAGGACCGAGAGCTGCGCGCCGATGCTGCCGTACCCGACGATGCCGAGCGTCTTGCCGCGCGCCTCGCGCGCCCGCCCGACGCTCTTGGCCCACACCCCGCGATGCGCCGCGGCACTCTTGGCCGGGACGTCGCGGAGCAGCAGGATCGCCTCGGCGAGCACGAGCTCGGCCACGGAGCGCGTGTTCGAGAACGGCGCGTTGAAGACGGGCACGCCGCGCCGCGCGGCCGCGTCGAGGTCGATCTGGTTGGTCCCGATGCAGAACGCGCCGACGGCGACGAGCTTCGGCGCGGCCGCGAAGACGGCCTCGGTGAGCTGCGTCCGCGAGCGGATGCCGAGAAAGTGGACGTCGGCGACGAGGGCCGCGAGTTCGTCCTCGGGGAGCGTCCCGGCGCGCTGCTCGACGCGCGTGTAGCCCGCCCGGCGGAAGGCCTCGACGGCGGTCTCGTGGACGCCTTCGAGCAGCAGGACTTTCAGTTTGGACGTGTCGAACGAGGTCATCAAGGCGGGGCCGTCGTCGGACGGTGCGGGGGACGCCCCGACGTTACGGGCCGCCCGCGCTGCCTTCGGAGAAGAAACCGGCACCTCGGCGCAGCGCGCGCCCGGAACCCGACGCGACGCCCGGTCCCGACGTAGAGACGCGCCATGGCGCGTCTTCGGCCACAGACGACGCCTCAGCTTGCCCACCCCAGCCAGATGCCACCGTAGAGACGCGCCGCGGTGCGTCTTCGGCTTGACGCGAGCGCGTCTCCACCGTCGCAAGACGCGCCACGGCGCGTCGCTACAGGATGTCGCCCCCGGTGCATGTCGTCGGCAGGGACGGCCATCACGGAGCCGTCCAGCCCGGGATCGCCTCGATCATGCGGACGTTCTCGGCGCGGTGCCCGTGCTGCGCCTCGACGTTGAGGTACGGCCGGCCGGCCTGCGCGGCCCAGATCGAGAGCGACCCATCGTCGGTCGGCGTCGCGTTGTTCTGCAGGATCGCGTTGACGCCCGACGCGGCGACGGCGTCGAAGAGCGGGCGCGTGGTGACGAAAACGAAGTCGTCGGCGTCCGTGCCCGGCGCGAGTGTGACGGTCTCGGCCTCGTTCGCCTCGGACCCGCCCGGCTGGTAGCTCGCCGCCGAGTAGTTGTCCTCGGTGTTGTTGTGCAGCGAGACGACCACGTCCGGCGTCCCGTACACCGCGAGCAGCGTGTCGGCGAACGCGGCGACGGCGGCGCGGGCGGCGGGCGTGTCGCGCGACAGACTGGCGAGCGTCCGGGCCCGACCGGCGTCGGTAAAGATGCGGTTCGGGTCGACGGTGAACGCGGCGCCGTTCACGCGGAAGACCAGATTGCGGGTGCCCGCGTGCCGCAGTTCGACGAGCCGCCCGCCGCGCCGCGCGATGACGTCGAGCGCCGCCTCGGCGGCCGTGTTCTCGTCGTCGTGGACGTTGATGGCATTCCAGCACGGCCCGTCGCACGCCCGTTCGGTGATGCGGAGCTCGACCGGCGTCTCGCCGATGCGCACCGCGACCGTCCGCACGGTGACGCCCGCGGTGTCCCGCTGAGCGACGTCGACGCCGCCGCCACTCGTCACGACCGAGTCGGCGCGGCGCTGGCGCGGGTCGGGCTGGTGCGGCGGCTTTCCGGACTGCGCGCAGGCGGGCGACGTGAGGAGGACGGCGAGAAACAGGGCGTGGTGCATGTCGAGGGGAGGCGGTCGGAGCCGGCAGGAAGGGCGTCGGAGACGCGTTCCCACATCCACAACGTAGGGGCACAGCTTGCTGTGCCCGCCTTCCCGCCACCGATTCCGTCGGGTCGGACGCGCAGGACCGGACCCGTATGCCATCCGGAGACGCGGGCACAGCGAGCTGTGCCCCTAAGGCCATGTTGATCGTCTCAAACGGCGACCGTCGCCCGCGTCAATCGTCCTCCTCGACGGGCGCGGCGTCGTCCGGGACGGCGGCGCCGGCGGCGACGAGGACGTCGGCGAGGAAGGCGTCGGCGTCGGTCGCGGGCGTCCACCGGACCTGCCGCGTGCTGCCGGGGTGCAGGCGCATCCACGACGCGAGCGTCCGCATCTCGTCGACGTCCGGGCGGAGGTGGGACTCCGGCGGCGGGCGCTGCGGGTCGAACGTCTCCTGAAGGGCCTCGCGGAGCGCGGCGAGGCCCGACGGGCGGACGGTGTGGGCCGGCACGACGACGCCCAGGTCGGTCCGGTCCGGCGCGTCGGCGTCGCTGAGCACGTATTCCATCTCCGGCACGGGCGCAGACGTGCCGACGGGCAGGTCCACACGCGCCGCGAGGCGACCGTGGCGAATCAGAAAAAGCTGCGCCCCGCCGTCTGCGCCGGCGTAGCCCGGCGCGAGCGGCTCGACCAGGACCGCGTCGTGCTCGTGGACGGCCGAGGCGATGGTCTGCTGCCGCCCGAGCGTCCGCTGCAAGCGGTGCAGCTGGTCGCGGTACCACCCGGCGGACTCGAACTCGTGGGCCGCCGCCGCCTCGCGCCTCGCCATCTCGACCGCCGCGAGCGCGTCCGAGTCCTGCCCCGTGAGGAAGGCGCGGACGCGCGCGACCTGCTCCGCGTACGTCCCGTCGTCGCCGACGCACGGCGCGGAGCAGCGGCCCATCTGGTGGTAGAGGCACGGCCGGCCGAGCGCGAAGATGGGCTCGTCGCACTCGCGCAGCCCGAAGAGGCGCGAGACGAGCTCGACGATCTCCTCGGCCTGCCCGCGCCGCCCGAGCGGGCCGTAGTACTCGGCCCCGTCGTGCGCGATGCGGGGCGTCCACGAGAGCGACGGGAAGGCGTGCGTCGTGTCGAGCCGCAGGAACGGGTAGTCGCGGTAGCGCCGCAGCGCGCGGTTGTAGACGGGCAGGTACGTCTTGATGAGGCGCGACTCCTCCAGGAGCGCCGAGAGCTCCGTCCCGGCCTCGCGCCACGTCACGTCGCGGACGTCGCGGAGCAGCTTCTTGGTCTTCGGCGGGTGGTTCTCGACGCCGGTGAAGTAGCTGCGGACCCGGTTCTTGAGGCTCTTGGCCTTGCCGATGTAGATGACCTTGCCCCGCCCGTCGCGCATGAAGTAGACGCCCGGGCGGTCCGGGAGCAGGGGCAGCCGCTCGGCGCGGATGTGCGCGATGTGGCTCGCCTCGCGCCGCGTCTCGACGTAGCGCTTACGCTGGAAGCCGAGCAGGTCGTCGAGCGTCGTGACATCGAACTCGATCTTGAGGCGCGCGAGCAGGATCTGGAGCAGCTCGCCCGTCGCTGCGGCGTCGCCGAGGGCACGGTGGCGGCCGTTCACCTGAATGCCGAAGTGGGCCGTGAGGCCCGAGAGGCCCTTGGACGGCAGGCTCGGGAGCAGGCGCCGCGCGAGGCGCAGCGTGTCCAGGCTCGCGTTGCGGATCGGCGGCAGCCCCGCCTCGTCCATCGCGACGTCGAGGAAGCGCGCGTCGAAGGGGAGGTTGTGGGCCACCATCACCGCGTCGCCCAGAAACTCGGCGAAGCGCGGCATGACGGCGTCTGCGTCGGGCTGCTCGAACACCATCGCCGTCGAGATGCCGGTGAGCCACGTGATGCGCTTGGGGACGGCCCGGCCGGGGTCGATGAGCTGCTGGAACGTGTCCACGACCTGCCCGCCGACCATGCGGACGGCCCCGATCTCGATGAGGCGGTCGTCACCCGCCCGAGCCCCGGTGGTCTCGGTGTCGACGATCACGCAGGGGGTTTCGTCCAGCGTCACGCGGGGCGGAGCAGAGGCGGTTCAGGGGCGCAGAGCTTACGGCGGCCCGGTGACGCCGGGCGGTCATACCCGGCGCGGGCACCGGGCGGGCCGACCAGAGGCTCCGTCGGCGTCAGTCGGATGTGGCAGCGCGGTCGGCGGCAGCCTGCGCCTGCGGCGGAAGCGTCAGTCCGAGCGCCTCGAACGCCGCCCGGCCGACGGCGTCGCTGGCCATGTTGCCGCGGAAGCGCTCCGATCCCGGCCCGAACGCGTACAGCCCGACGTCGACGCCGGTGTGGCCGCTCGTGGACCACGCGACAGTCGCCCGATGGTCCGCGATGTCGCGGAAGAGCACGCTGTACGCGTCGACGTCGAGGCCAGGCGCATCGAGGCGGGCCTCCTCCGCGGTCGAGAGAGAGTCGGGGCCGAGCGCGGCGTGGATGAGCGCGACGGCGTCGGCACCGGGCTCGCGGAGGCGTGCTTTGAGACGCTCGTCGCTCGACGTCGCGGCGAGCAGCGGGGCGGGGTCGAAGGCATAGATGCCGTCGCGGCCGAGCGTGAGGCCGCCCGTCTCGTGGTCGGCCGTGGAGACGACGAGCGTCGCGCCGTCGCGTCGCGCCCAGTCCACGACGGCGGCGATGGCGGCGTCGTAGGCGAGGATGTCACGGACGTGCGCGGGCGCGTCGTTGTTGTGAGCAGCGTGGTCGATGCGCGAGCCCTCGATCATCAGGAAGAAGCCGTGCGCGCGCGCGGCCGGCGTTGCCGCGAGCAGATCCAGAGCTTTGACCGCCATCTCGGCGAGCGCGGGCTGGTCCGTGCGGTCGATCTCGTAGTCCATGTGGTCCGGCGCGAGGAGCGCGACGGCCGGCGCGGCGGGCAGCCCGCGGAAGCCGTCGACGGTCGTGGTCACGATGGCGCCATGGCCGAGCATCTCGCGGCGCAGGTCGCGGCCGTCGCGCCGGCTGCCGCCGGCCGCCTCGGGCACGAAGTAGCGCCCGCCGCCGCCGAAGAGGACGTCGAGGCGCGCGTCGGCCATCTGGGCGGCGATGTCGGCCTCGCTGGCGCGGCTCGGGACGTGGCTGGCGTAGCTCGCCGGCGTCGCGTGCGTGACGCGGCTCGTGGCGACGAGCCCGGTCGCGAAGCCGGCGTCGCGCGCGGCCTCGAGGACGGTCCGGCACGGCGCGCCGGCGGCGTCGACGGCGATGGCGCCGTTGTAGGTCTTGATGCCACACGAGTAGGCCGTCGCGCCCGCCGCCGAGTCCGTCACCCGGCTGTCCGACGACGCCGTCGAGACCGAACCCGTCAGAATGCCGTCCAGGGCGAGCGGGCGGCCGTTCGCGGCGCGGGCGAGGGCCTCGCTCGCGGGCCCGAAGCCGTCGGCGATCATGAAGACCACGTTGCGCGGGCGCGATGCGTCCTGGGCTCGGACCGGGACTGCGACGAGGACGGCGAAGACGAGGAGCAGACGGCGGGCGAGCGGAATCTGAAGCATCGGGGTGGGGCAGATCGGAGGGAGTCCAACGCGAACGCGGCCCCCGGCAGCAGGTGCCGGGGGCCGCGCCCTCCATCAGAAAACAGGTCGTCCGCAGACGGGGCGTCCGTGGACGTCTAACCGGCGGCGGTTAGAGCGAGTTGCGGTACTGCTCGCTGGCGTAGATCGCGATCTCGACGCGGCGGTTGGCCGGGTCCGTGCCGGCGATGCCCGAGAGGGGCTCCGACTCGCCACGGCCGTAGGACTGCGTGCGGGACGCCGCGACGCCCTGGCCGACGAGGAAGCTGCGCACGGCCTCGGCGCGGCGCTCCGAGAGGCTCTGGTTGGTCGCCGTCGAGCCGTCCGTGGAGGCGTGGCCGACGATCACGGCGTCGTGGCCGGGGTAGTTCTGGAGCGAGCGGGCGAGGTCCGAGAGGTCCTGGCGGACGCCGGCGCGGAGGTTCGACGAGCCGACGTCGAAGAGCAGCGCGTTGTCGAACTGGACGTTGATGCCGGCCGTGTTGCCGTCCTGGCCCGGGATCGGGGTGACGGTGGCGTTGTCGAGGTCGTTGTCGAGCTCGCGGGCCTGCTGGTCCATCTGGCGGCCGATGACGGCGCCGGCGGTCCCGCCGACGGCGGCCCCGATGATGGCCCCGCGGGCCGTGCTGCCCGTGGCGCGGCCGATCACGCCACCGATGACTGCACCAGCGCCGGCGCCGATGCCGGCGCCGCGGCCGGTGTTGTTGCAGCCCGTCTGGGCGAAGCCGAAGACGAGCAGGAGCGCGAGCGGCAGTGCCGCGTGACGCGTACGGAAGTTGGTCATGAGAGGTAGAGGAAAACGGGAAAGGGTGAGCCGAGGCGGGGCTCGGTGTACGGTACCCTCCGGCGGTCAAGTTCCGTGCCCGTGCACGAGACATGCCCCGGGGAGGGCGAACGGCCCGATAACGCGGGCTCGGACCGCCGGCAGTGGCGTCGGGCCCGGACGGCGGTGTTGCGGGAAGCGGACACCTCGGAGGGCTCGGCGATGCATGCCGGTGTTGAGGCCGAATACGGCTCTAGCCGCCGCTGGGACGCGCGAGGTTACAGCGCGCACGGCGCGGCTCACCCGAACGGGGGATGTCGCGTTTACTTCGCAGGGTTTACGTTCGGCCGACCCTCATCCCGCGCCTCCCGATGTCCCGTCGCTCGCTCTCCACCGCCGGCCGCCTCGCGGGCCTGCTCGCCGCCGTCCTGCTCGCCGCACCTGTCCGGGCGCAGCTCGGTATCCCGCAGATCCCGGGCATGGCCGTCGACTCGACGCTGCTGCGCTTCAACCCGGTCTCGCAGGTCGCGGCCGGGCTGGGCTTCACGACGATCGACGGCGGGCCGGGCCAAGGCAACTACCTGCTGTTCCAGCTTCAGCCCGAGCTCAACCTCCGCGCGGTCGGCATCCCGCAGGTCGGCCTCGGCATCGACGCGCCGCTGCGCTTCCAGGTCGGCGGCGACAGCACGGGCACACTCCGCTTCCGGAGCGAGGACTACGACGACCGCAACGAGGTCCTCTCGGTCCTGCGCTACGTCCGCTACGGGCAGAAGGGCGCCGACCAGACGATCTACGCCCGCTTCGGCGCCGTGGACTTCGGCCGCGTCGGCTACGGCTCGCTCGTCGAGGCGTACCGCAACGAGGTCGGGCAGGACGCGCGGACGCGCGGCGGCGAGCTCGACGTCGACCTCGGCGGCGTGGGCGTCGAGACGATCTACGGGTCGTTCACGCGGCCCGGCGTCTACGCCGGTCGCGGCTACGTCCGCCCGCTGCGCCTGATGGGCGGCGAGGCCGGCGGCCTCAACGACCTCACCATCGGCGTCACCGTCGCGGGCGACCTCAACCAGCGCGGCGGCTTCGTCAACACGGCCGCCCCCGGCGAGCCCTTCTTCCTCGGCACGGATGCCAGCGGCGCGCCGACGTCCACGGGCGTCCTGGGCGTCGAGGACCGCGGCACGTTGAGCGCGCTCGGCGTCGACGTCGGCCTGCGCGTCGCACAGGCCGGCCTCGTCAACGTCGCGCTGTACACCAACGCCACGCGCTTCTCGGGGACGGCGGCCGATGGCGGGTCGGGCATGGGCGGCAGCGCGGGCGTCCTGCTCACCGTCGCGCCGCCGGAGGCGACGGGCACGCGCTTCGACGCACGCCTCGAGGCGATCTACGGCGGTCAGGGCTACCTCCCGAGCCTCTTCAACGCGTTCTACGAGGTCGAGCGCCTGCTCGTCGTGGACTCGGTGAACGTCGCGGGCCCGCTCCCGGGCGACGTCGTTCGTCAGGCGCGCTACCAGTCGCGCCGCAACGCGCTCGCGGCGGCTCCGAGCCAGGGCGGCATCGTCGGGCAGGCGTCGGTCGTGCTGCTCGGCTTCCTGCGCCTCGAGGGCCGCTACCAGCAGCTCTTCGACACCGGCTCGACGGGCTGGGCGCACGCCGGGGCGGACCTGCTGCTTCCGCGCAACATCGCCTTCTTCCGCGCCGGGCTGGACCGCTGGAACATCGGCGGCAACCAGCTCACGAACGGCGACCCCGAGGGCCGCAACATGGCGATGAAGGCGGAGGTGGGCGTTCACCTTTCTCCGTACTTCCTCGTCGGCGGCATCGCCGAGCGCGCGTTCTCGCCGATCTACCAGGACGGCCAGGTCGTGGACTTCCTGCGCCAGGACCGCCTCCAGCCCGTCGTCCAGGCCGTGTTTCCGTTCTGATGCGGGACGGGGCCGGCACATCCCGGACGTCGACACCCATGCCGTATGACCCGTAGGGGCACAGCTTGCTGTGCCCGCCGGTCCGGTTTGCAATCCGGTTGAGCCGGGCACAGCAAGCTGTGCCCCTACCGGTCCATACATCGGATGACGTCGCGGACGATGACGTCGCGGACGATGACGTCGCGGACGATGACGTCGCGGACGATGACGTCGCGGTGGGCTCGGCCGAGCGCGTCCCGGAGAGAACCGCCC
>JBBSUZ010000029.1:0-16523 GCA_038233965.1 Rhodothermales bacterium
AGGCCCGCCGGCGGCCGCGTGAACAGGAACCGGACAGCACGTGGTCTTCCGACTGAACACCGTGCGCCTCTATCGTCGCGGATCGGTCCCCCGTCACCTCCACGTTCTCTCCTCCCCTCCGTATGTCCGCTCTCTACTCCCGGCTGCGCGCCTGCGCCGCTCTGCTCCTCGTCGGTGCCGCGCTCCCCGCGCAGGCCGCGACGATCATCGTCACCTCCAATGCCGACGACGTCACGGTCAACGGCAACTGCACGCTCCGCGAGGCCGTGCGCGCCGCCAACACCAACGCGGCCGTCGACCTGTGCACGGCGGGCAGCGCGGATGGCGACGTCATCACGTTCCTGCTCCCGGGCACGATCACGCTGACCGCCGGCGAGATCGCCATCACCGACGACGTCACGATCAACGGCGGCGTGCTGCGGATGACGATCAACGCCGCAGGTGCGAGCCGCATCTTCGACGTCAACGCGCCGGCCGGGACGGGCACCGTGCGGCGGGTCCTGTTCACCGGGCTCGTCCTGCAGAACGGCAACTCGAGCCTCGGCGGCTCGTCCGCGCCCGACGCAGGCGGCGCCGTGGACCTCAAGACGGGCAGCCAGGCGACGTTTACCAACGTCGACGTGACGGGCAGCATGTGCGCCATCAACGGCGGCGGCATCCACGGCGGCACCAGCACCGACATCGTCATCACGACGACGGGCGCGGGCACATCGCTGATCCAGAACAACGAGGCGAAGGGGCCGGAGTCCAACCGCGGCGGCGGCGGCGTCTGGGGCGCCGGCACGGTCACGATCACGGGCGCGGTCACCATCAACAACAACCGCGCGACGGGCGCGGCCGGCTCGGGCGGCGGCGTCTTCAACCTCGCCGGCTCGCTCACGATCGGCACGGGCGTCGTGATCTCGAACAACACGTCCAACCGCGCCGGCGGCGGCATCGAGACGACCGGCGGGACGGTCTCGATGACGGGCGTCACGCTGAGTGGCAACATCGCAGGCACGGCACCGGGCAACGGTGGCGGCCTCCACATCACCGGCGCGGACCAGGTCACGATCACGGGTGGCACCATCACCGGCAACATGGCCGTCGAGGGCGGCGGGCTGTGGAACTCGGCCACCGGCACGCTCGCCGTGACCGGCACGCAGATCACGACCAACACGGCGACGGGCGTGGCGGCAGACCAGGGCGGCGGCGGCGTCTTCTCGGACGGCGGCGTCACGACGCTCACCAACGCCACCATCACCGGCAACATGGCGACGGGCACGGCCGGCTCGGGCGGCGGCGTCCAGAACACGGCCGGCGGCCGGATGACGATCTCGGGCGGCACGATCTCGAACAACACGTCGGTCCGCGCGGGCGGCGGCGTCGAGACGAACCAGTCCGGCATGGCGACCGGCAACACGCTCGGCATGACCAACGTGACGGTCTCGGGCAACACGGCCGGCACGGCGCCGGGCTTCGGCGGCGGCGTCCACATCTCGGGCGCGTCCGTCGCGACCGTCACCGGCGGCACATTCTCCGGCAACACGGCCGTCGAGGGCGGCGGCCTCTGGAAGTCCGGCCCCGGCACGCTCACGGTCACCGGGACGCTCATCGACCGCAACGTGGCCACGGGCGCCGCGGCGGACCAGGGCGGCGGCGGCGTCTACAACGACGGCGCAGGCGGCCTGCTCACCCTGTCGAACCTGAACATCACGAACAACGCCGCGACGGGTGTGGCCGGCTCAGGTGGCGGCCTGCTCAACAACGTGGGCGCGACGAGCGTGGTCACGGGCGTCGGCTTCTCCAGGAACACGTCGCGCCGCGCTGGCGGGGCCATTGAGGACAATGCAGGCTCGGACCTCGTCCTGACGCGCGTCCGGATTGAGAGCAACTCGACGGCCAGCGCGCCGGGCAATGGCGGCGGCATCCACATCACGGGTGCCGGCACGGTGTCGATGGACAGCAGCTTCGTCCACAGCAACACGGCCACAAACCAGGGCGGCGGCCTGTGGAACTCGGGCCTCGGCCAACTGTCGGTCCGCAACACGATCGTCTCGGGCAACACCGCCGGCACGGGTGGCGGCTTCTACCAGTTCGCCGGCCTGAAGGGGCTCACGACGGTCGACGCCAGCCACGTCGGCGCAAACGAGGCCACGACGGCCGGCGGCGGCTTCGCGGCCGACGGCGCGACGGTCGTGATCGTCAACTCGACGGTCTCGAGCAACCTCGCGGCCAACGGCGGCGGCGCGGCCTCGGGCGGCGGGCGCTTCCTGATCTCGAGCTCGACGTTCGCGCTCAACCGCGCGTCGGTCTCGGGCGGCAGCCTCTTCCGCATCGCCGCCATGGGCGACTCGCTGCTCTCGCCGGACAACTCGATCTTCGCGGACAACGTCTCGCCGCTCGGACGGGACGCGTTCGGCATCGTGATGTCGCGCGGCTATAACATCTTCGAGGACCCCAATGGCGCGACGATCCTGCGCGACGAGCCGGCCGGCCCGGACCTGCTCTTCGTCGACGCGATGCTGCTGCCCTTCGCCGACAACGGCGGCCCGACGCTCACGCACGCCGTGATGCCGGGCAGCCCGGCCATCGGCGCCGGCATGACGGCGCTCACCGTCGACGAGCGCGGCTATACGCGCGCCGCGGCCTCGACGATCGGGGCGTACGAGTTCGGCGGCATGCCCGTCGCGGGCGAGGAGGGCCCGGTCGCCGGCACGGCGTCGACGCTCGGCATGAGCGCCGCCGCTCCGAACCCGACGCGCTCGGCGTCGACGCTGCGCGTGCGCGTCGCGGCGAGCGAGTTCCTCGAGGTCGCGCTGTACGACGCGCTCGGCCGCCGCGTGCAGACGCTGTACTCGGGCACGCCGGCCGCCGACCAGACGCTCGACGTCCGCGTCGACGCCGCCGGCCTCGCGCCGGGCGTCTACGTCGTCCGCGCGACGAGCGCGAGCGCGGCGGCGACGCAGCGGATCACGGTCATCCGCTGATCCGGACCGGCCGCTCGGATGGCTCCGTCTGCGAGGCCCCCGGCGTTCTGCCGGGGGCCTCGCGTCGTTCCAGGGCGGCCCTCGCCCAAAACCGCCAGGCATGGCGGAGGTAGAATCGAGACCCTTTTCTAGACACCACGGCCCTCAGCATCAAGCACCCCGAGGCGGACCGCCTCGCGCGCGCCCTGTCCCGCGCGACCGGCGAGAGCATCACCGAGGCCGTCACGACGGCCCTGCGCCAGCGGCTCGTCCGCGAAACAGGCACGGACCCGGACGGCGTCCGGGCCGAAATCGCTCGCATTCAGGCACGCGTCGCCGCCGCGCCGGTCCAGGACGATCGCACCGACGACGAGATTCTCGGCTATGACAAGCACGGGCTTCCGACGTGACGCCGCTCGTCATCGACTCCTCCGCGCTCGTCGCCATCCTGCTCGCCGAGCCTGAGGCGGATGCACTCGCGAGCGCATTGCTGGCCGCACCGCTGCGCCGGATGTCCGCGGCGACGCTCGTCGAGGCCAGCATCGTCATGCAGGAGCGACGCGGGGACGTCGGCGCGGCTGAACTGGACGTGCTGCTGACGCAGTTCAACGTAGACGTTCTCCCAGTGACTGCAGCCCAGGCAGCGGTCGCACGCGAGGCGTTCCGGCGCTTTGGCACGGGTCGCCACCCGGCCGGGCTCAATGTCGGCGCCTGCTTCTCCTACGCGCTCGCGATGGCGCTCGGCGAGCCGCTGCTGTTCGTCGGGCACGACTTCAGCCAGACGGGCGTCGCGGTCGCATCTGTTTGAGCACCATCGCGGAGACCCGTCGGCGTCGCCCTCGACTCCAGACAATGGGCGTGACGCCGGGCCAGCTTAGAGACTGTTTGGCGAACGACCACTCCACCTGTCATCCTGAGCGGAGGGAGCCGCAGGCGAGCGCAGTCGAAGGATCTCTGCCGCGCAGAAGGCCTGGGCAGCGCGCTGACCCGCAGTCTGACGCTCGGCAGAGATCCTTCGACAAGCTCAGGATGACGGTGTAGCGGCGCTCCCGCTTCACCAACTAGTTTCTTACAGGCCGAAGTTGCTCAGCTTGTACGACAGGTTGAGCATCACGTAGCGACCGAGCGCGTCCGTCTGCGTGTCCTGGAGGTAGAGGTCCGTCACCGTCCGCTCGACGTCGGATTGCTGGCCGAGCAGGTCGGAGACGCTCAGGCTGAGCTCGGCGAGATCGCCGGGGAGCAGCTTGTAGCCGAGCCGCGCGCCCCAGAGCACCTGCGTCGGGTCGACGTCCGCGTCGAGACCCGAGTAGTGCAGGGCGCGGAGATCGGTCGAGACCACGAGGCCGCCGGCGGGCATCCACGTGAGCTTCGCCGCCGCGAGGTGGCGCAGGGTCGCGTCCGCGACGGAGCCGGTGAGGGCGGCGTAGCGCGCGCCGTACTCGAGCGAGACGTCCAGCCGCGGGCTGATCGCGCTGCCGAGGAACACGCGCCCGTCCACGCCGACCTGGTCCGACACGGTGGGGGCGCCGTTGAGGAGGCCGAGCCCGTGCGTGAACGTCGTGCCCAGCGACACGTTGGCGTTGCTGCGCAGCAGCCCGACGGGCCGGCCGTAGCTGACGAGCGCGCGGGCGTCCCAGCGGCCGTCGAGGTTCTCGGGCCGCGTGAACTGCGCACCGGCCGGCAGGACGACGCCCGGCGCGACCTCGGTGGCGGTCGCCGCGAGCGTCGTCGCGGAGACGATGGCGTTCTGGCCGTACGACCCGCTGAGCAGGCCGACGAGGACCGAGCCGCCCTCAGCGTCCGTAGACGTGTAGCGCGCCCGGACGGAGTGCGTCGTGCTCGGGCGGAGGTCCGGGTTGCCGGCCGTGAGCAGGAGCGGGTTCGCCGTGTCGACGACGTCCTGGAGCTGCGCTGCCGACGGCGTCTGGGTCCGGACCCGGTAGTCGATGTTCGCGCGCGCGCCCTCGCCGGCACCGAAGCGGAGGCTCGCCGACGGCAGCAGCGACCAGAACGAACGGTCCACCGAGGACGCCGTCTGCTGCGCGTCGAGGCGCTCGTTCTGGACGTCCACGCCGATCTGGGCGTTGAGGCCGTCGCCGCGGTAGCGGTACGAGAGGCCGCCGCGCTGGACGACCGACGTCTGGTCGAACAGGCTCGTGTAGGCCGCGTCTGGCAGCGTAAACGCGCCGGTGCCGTCGGCGAGGAACGCGAGGCGGTTCGAGGTGCTCCACGTGACCTGCGGCCGGTACGCGAGCTGGAGTTGGCTGCGGGCGCTGAGCGGCTCGGTGTATTCGGCCCGTGCCGAGATGGAGCGCGCCGAGGCGTCGGCGTCGAAGCGCTGGTCGAGAGCGTCGTCGCCGGCGGCGGCTGTGATGAGCGACGAGAGGTCGGTCTGCGTGGACTGCCCACCGAGGGTGCCGCCGAGGCCGAACGTGAGCGTACGGCCCGTTGTGGCGAAGCGCTGCCGCAGGAGCACGTCGAGCCCGGCCGACGTGGCGAGCCCGTCCGCAGCCGTCGACGTCGCGGTGCGGGCGAGCGGGCTGCCCGACGCGAGCGTCGTCGTGCCGATGAGCGTCCCGTCGTAGACGTTGTCCTGGACCGAGAGGCGCGGCTCAACGACGAGCTGCGTCCGGTCCGAGAGGTCGGTCTGGGCGCGGAAGGTGAGGCGGTGCGTCGTGTTGGCGCTCGTCGCGTCGTCCGTCTGGCCGTAGACCTGCGCGGCGGCAGTGCCGGCGGTGTAGACCCGCGAGAGCGACTCGGCGAGGCGGGTGTCGGTCGCGTTGTAGACGTACGAGCCCGTGAGCTGGAGGCGACCACCGAGAAGGCGGTCCGCGTAGCTCACGCCGAGCGCGTTCGTGGTGTTGATGCCACCCTGGTCTGCGACGAGCAGGCTGCTGACGTTGGTGCCGCCGCGTCCGCCGCCCGCTCCGCCGCGACCGCCACCACCCGGAGCGCCGCCGCCTGCGCCACCGCGCCCTCCGCGTCCTCCGCCGCCGCTGGCGACGCCGAGGAGGTCGTCGGTCGAGAAGTTCTGCTGGTCGACGTTGTTGGCCAGCCCGACGACCGTGATGCGGCGGTCGCCGGCGAGGGCGGTGACGTTGCCGCCGGCGAGGTACTCGCCGCCCGGCCCGGCCCCGGCGTAGGCGCGCCCGAACTGCCCGTTCTGCATGCCGGGCCGCGTCACGATGTTGACGGTCCGCTCGGCCTGGCCGTCGTCGAAGCCTGAGAAGCGGGCCGCGTCGCTCGGGCGGTCGTAGACCTGGACCTCCTGCACGATCTCGGCCGGCAGCGAGCGCAGCGCGGCCTGGACGTCGCCGCCGAAGAACTCGCGGCCGTCGACGAGCACGCGCTGGACGGTCTCGCCCTGCGCCGTCACGGTCCCGTTCTCGATGACGACGCCCGGCATCTTGGCCAGGAGGTCCTGCGCGTTCGCGTCGGGGTTGACGGCGAAGGCGTCGGCGGTGAAGGCCGTCGTGTCTCCGCGGACCTCGACGCGCGTCCGCTGTGCCGTCACCTCGGCCTCGCCGAGTGCGGCGTCGTCAACGGACAGGCGGAGCCGGCCGAGGTCGGCCGGGCCGGACACGCGGAGGGCCTGGTCGAGCATCCCGTAACCGACGAACGACACGCGCAGCCGGTAGCTCCCCGGCGCGACGGTGACGCGGAACGTCCCGTCGAGACCGGCGGCGGCACCGACGACGGCGCTGTCGGGCGCGGTGCGGATCAGCCGGACCGTCGCGCCGGGGAGCGGCTGGCCGTCGGCGGCGTCCAGGACGGTGCCCGAAACGGTCGTGAGTGCCTGGGCGCCGGCCGCCTGGACGGCGAGCAGGGCGGCGAGGACGAGGCCAGCGCGGAGCGCGAGGCGGCGGAGAGACGGGAGGCGAGGCGACATGGGGTCAGAGATTGGCACCGGCTCCGGGCGTCCGGAGCCGACGTCGAGAAAGGCCGAAGGGATCAGGAGTCGCCATTCCGGCCGCCATCGCGACCGGGCCCGCCGCGGCGCTGGCTCCGCTGCGTCGCGCGCCATGCGCGGTAGCGCTCGACCTGCGCCGGCGTCAGGACGGCCTCGATCTGGCGCTCCGACTCGGCGCGGCGCTCGGCCATGGCGGAGCGGTCGCCGGTCGGCCGGCCACGCCCCTGGCGACCATCGTCCCGACGGCCGGCGCCCTGCCCGCGGCCGCCGGCGGGGCGGTTGGCGGCGAGGACGGCGCGGATGCGCGTCACCTGCGCGTCGGTGAGGTCCACGGCGGCGCGCATCTCGGTGAGTTGGCGCTCCATCCGGTCGCTGCCGGCCGGGCGGGACGCAGACGTCGGGGCGGACGTCTGCGCGCACGCGGAGAGCGAGATGCCGAGGAACCCGACGAGGGCGATCAGGGCGACGAGCCCGAAGGTCCGGCGTGCAGCCGGGCGAATCTGGGGCGGTGTGGACATGACTCTGGGGGACGTGAGGGTGCGGGCGACGGGTCTGTCAGGGACGACAGAAGAATCCGACTCTCCACCGCCCCAGACATGGCGAGGCCGTCACGGACACGCATCTCAGTGCCGATGTGCAGCCCGCCGTCGTGAGATGCAGATCGGCGACACGAACGGCAGATCCGTGGCACCGGCCGACGATGACTCGCACCGCAGGTCGTCCGACCTGTCACGACTCTGTGTCGGAACGCCCCCCTCAGCCGGTCCGGCCTTCGAGGCGCTCCGCGAGCGCGTCGCGGCGGCCCCTCGCGACCGCGAGCCGCGTCCCGTCGAGCAGCCGCACGGCGTAGTCGCCGTGTCGCCCGACGAGCAGCGCCTCGACGCGGTCGAGCCGCACGACTGCCGAGCGGTGGATGCGGGCGAACGCGGCAGGGTCGAGGCGGCCTTCGACGTCCTGCATCCGGTCGCGGGTGACGAACGTCTCCCCGGCCGCGTGGATCTCGACATACGGCCCGTCCGATGTGAGGTAGTCCACCGCGTCGACCGGGACGTAGCGGACCTGCCCGCGCGCCTCGACGGCGAGGCGGGTCGCGTACTCGGGAGCGGCGGGCGGCGTCCCGATGAGGGCCGCGAGGTGGTCGCGCAGGGCCGCCGTCTCGCGGCCGGCGGCGCGCTCCCGCGCGCGCGCGAGGGCCTGCCGGAATCGCTCGGCCGTGTACGGCTTGAGCAGGTAGTCCAGCGCGGCGAGGTCGAACGCTTCGACGGCGTGGCGGTCGTAGGCCGTCACGAAGACGACGGCCGGCATCGCGGCGAGGCCGACCTCGCGGACCACGTCGAGGCCGGTGAGGCCCGGCATCTGGACGTCCAGGAAGACGAGGTCCGGCGCGAGCGCGCGGATCTGTGCGACGGCGTCGACGCCGGTCGCGGCCTCGCCGACGACGGCGACGCCCGGCTCGCGGGCGAGCAGGTCTGCCAGGCGCTGGCGCGCCGGCGGCTCGTCGTCGGCGATGAGGACGCGGAAGTCAGGCACGGGGCGCGGGTCGGTACGGGAGCGAGACGGTCGCGACGGTGCCGCCGTCCGGCCGTGAAGCGAGCGTAAGGCCGGCGGCATCGCCGTAGAGCGTGTCGAGGCGGGCGCGCGTGTTGGCGAGGCCGACGCCCGATCCTCCGGGCGCAGTCCCGCTGTCCGCCCTGTCGAGGCTGGAGGCGTCGAGGCCCGGCCCGTTGTCCGCGACGGCCAGCACGAGGCGCTCCGCGCCGTCCGCCGCCCGCTCGCGGCGCGCGCTGACATGGATTCGCCCGGCGACGCCGACGAGGCGGCTCACGCCGTGCTCGACCGCGTTCTCGGCGAGCGGCTGCAACACGAGCGCCGGCACGAGCGCGTCGAGCGCGTCGGCGTCGACGTCCCACGTGACGACGAGTCCTGGCCCGAAGCGGGCCTCCTGGATCGCGACGTAGTCGCGGAGGAGCGCCTGCTCCTCCCCGAGCGAGACCTCGGGTCGGGCGTCGCCATCGAGCACGCGGCGGAGCAGGCCGCCGAGTTGCGCGATCATCGTCTGCGCCCGCTCCGGGTCGCGCTCGACGTACGCCGAGACGGCGTTGAGGGCGTTGAACAGAAAGTGCGGGTTGAGCTGCATCCGGAGCGCGGCGAGGCGCGCGTCCGTGAGCTCCCCTTCGAGGCTGGCCGCCCGTGCGGCGAGGCGCGCCGCCTCGGTCTCGCGCTCGACCGCGCGGAGCGCGTAGCCGCGCGCGAACCCCGCGGCGAGGACGCCGGCGTAGATCACGAGTTCGTCGACGAACTGGAGGCGCAGCACGGACTCGACGGGCGACAGGCGGAAGCCCGGCCGGCCCCTGCTCGACGGGAGGTCCGGGAGCGCGCCCGAGTCGATGAGCGCGCGGAAGACGGCGGCGCGGCACAGCTCGACCGCGGCCGCGATCACGACCCCGACCACGAGCAGGACGAGCAGGTGCCGCACCACGCGCCCGCGCTCGAGCGGGTATCGGCGCGCGAGCGCGAACACGAGCGGCGTCAGCGCGATCCAGAAGGCGTACTCGGCGCCCGTCCGCGCGAGGCCGCCGGGCGAGAGCGCGACCGGCCCGCGTGGGCTGAGCACGCTCCGGACGAGCATCAGAGCGGTGAGCAGGCCCCAGAACGCCGTCGTGGCGGCGAACTCGGCGCGGGCCGACCACGGAGGAGACGCGGCGTCGGGGCGGGTCCTCGGGGCTGCACCTACCGCGCCAGGACCGTCCACTCGCCGACGACCTCGTCGCCCTCGACCGCGAACAGCGCTCGCCGCGTGGCCACGGCGACGCAGGCATGGTTCGGCACGACGAAGACGGGGTCGCCGACGTCGTAGATGAGCCCGCCGGGCGTGACGACGGTGCCGTGCTCCTCGGAGAGCCGCGCCACGCGCGCGTGCATGTTGGCGACCATCGTGCGCGGGCTGTACAGGATGGCCCCGAAGCCGTCGACGCCCGCGCCGGTGTCCGACGTCAGGATTTTCTTGCCCGCGTCGATGACGGCCTGCTCCGTCCCGTCGTCGAAGCGGCGCTTCGAGACGACGGTCGCGACGCACATCAGGGCGCAGTCGCGCAGCTCGACCGCGCCGAGCGCGACCTGCATCGCGTCGCCGAAGGCGTAGGTGCCGGGCCGCCACTCGGTGACGCGGAAACCGTCGCGCGTAGCCGGCTCGAAGACGGCCATCGTGGGCGTCGAGCCGACCGACACCTCGGCCGTGGCCGCGTCCAGCAGGCCGGCCGCGCCGAGGCGGGCGGCGGCATCGAGGACGGCATCGCGCTCGTCCCGCATCGCGCGCACGAGTGCGTCGTGCGGCGTCTCGCCCTGTCGCGGGCCGTCGTAGCCGTGGCCGCCGTGCGTGAGCACGCCCGTGAGCCGCAGGCCGGGCAGCGCCCCGACGACGATCCCGAGCGCGACGGCTTCGTCGGCGGGCACGCCGCAGCGGTGCTGCCCGGCGTCGACCTCGATCAGGACGTCGACGGGCTCGGCGCGACTGGCGAACGCTGCGGACGCGAGCCGTGCCCCGGCCTCGGTGTCGACCGTGAATGAGACGCGGACGCCGGCGTCGAGCAGGGTGCCGATGCGGGTGAGCTTCTGCGGCCCGGCGACGGGCGTCGCGAGGCGCAGGTCGCGGTGGCCGGCGGCGGCGAACGCCTCGGCCTCGTCCAGCGTCGCAACCGTCAGTCCGCGCGCGCCGCGCTCGGCCTGCATCCGGGCGACCTCGGCCGTCTTGTGCGTCTTGGCGTGCGGCCGGAGGGCGACGCCGGCCGCGTCGGCAGCGGCCTGCATGCGGTCGAGGTTGGCCGCGAGGCGCGGCAGGTCCACGAGCAGCGCGGGCGTGGGGAGGTCGGAGACGAGCACGGGCGGCGGGGCGGTGGCGAGGCCCGGCAAGATCGCCCGGTTCGCGCGCTGCCGATCCGTGCCTAGCGGATAACCGTCAGCCCATGCGTCGCCGTGTGGCCTGCGGCGGTGGCGCGGACGGTGTAGCGGCCGGCCGGCAGACCGGCGGCGTTCCACACGAGCGTCGTCTCGCCGGCCCCGCGGCGACCTTCGGCGAGCGTCGCCACGCGCCGGCCCGTCGCGTCGTAGACGACCACGGTGACGTCCATCGCCTCGGGCAGCGTCAGGCGGACGGCCGTCTGGCCGCGGAACGGGTTCGGGCCGGCCGCCACGAGTGCGACCCCGGGCGCCCCCGTCGCCTCTGCCGACGCCGTCGTGCCTGTGAAGGGGTCCGCGAAGCGCGGGTCGGTCGCGAAGGCGGGGTCGGTGAGCGTGCGCATGAACGCGACGAGGGCGGCGCGCTCGGCGCTCGTCAGGTTGAGGCGCAGCGGGCGGCCGTTGGGGCCGCGCAGGATCGGGTCGAGCGTCGGCGAGTCCTGGACCTGCGCGTCGTAGAAGTTGACGACGTCGGCGAGCGTCGCGAAGCGGCCGTCGTGCATGTAGGGCGCCGTGAGCGAGACGTTGCGCAGCGAGCCGACCTTGAAGCGCCCGCCGCCCGCACCGACGTCCGTGACCGTCGCGTCGAGGCCGTTGTTGTGCGGCTGCGTGGCGACGAAGGCATCGCCGCCGTGGCAGCGGCTGCACTGGGCGCGGCCGAAGAACAAAGCGAGTCCCCCGTTCTCCTGCGCCGTGAGGCCGTCCATCGGCGCGCCGGGCGGCCCGGGCGGGCTCGCGATGCGCGCGGCGTCGTAGCGCGAGCCCGTCGTGACCATCGAGCGGACGAACTGGGCGAGGGCGCGGCTGATGCGCTCCGGCGTGACGTCGGGCGACCCGAAGGCGCGCGTGAACAGCGGGGCGTAGAAGCCAGCCGCCGAGACGCGCGAGGTGACCTCGGGGAGCGTCAGGCCCATCTCGGTCCCGTCCTGGATCGGCATCAGCACCTGGTCCTCGAGCGTCGCGGCACGCTCGTCCCAGAAGAAGCGCCCGCTCTGGTAGAAGCGCGCGAACGAGACGCCCATCGAGTGGCGCGCCGTCTGCCCGCCGAGGAAGCCGACCGAGTGCGTGGCCGGGTCCGAAAAGCCGTCCGCCTGGCGGTGGCACGAGGCGCAGGCGACGGTGAGGTTGGCCGAAAGGCGCGTGTCGTAGAAGAGAACGCGGCCGAGCGTCGCGCCGTCGTCGGTCGTCGGATTCGTGGCCGGCGTGTTGTCCGCACCCGCCACGCCGGGCGCGCGGAGGTGGCCCGGCAGCGCTGGCGTGTAGTCGTAGGGCGTCGTCGGCAGCGCGGGCGTACCGCCGGGGAGGCGGGTCGTGAACGCGCCGAGCACGGCGACGGAGGCGACAGCGGCGAGGGCGACGAGGGCGACGAGGCGGCGCAACGGCTTGGAATCGGGTGTGATGGAAACTATCGGCCGCCGCGCGGACGTCTGTACCGCGAGTCGTCGCCGAACTGTCCCGATTCTGTCACGGCCACCCGTGTCTCCCGGACACAAGCGAGCGTCCGAGGGGGCGGGCCCTCGGACGCTCAACACCGCCGAAGCGGTGCGCACGGGGAGCAAATCCGGAGGGCGGTCCGGAAGCGCTCGACCCGAACCGTCAAGATACGCCACGCGGCGCTCTGGGCTATACTCTGCGCGGTCTTCCCACGCCACTGTGATGCGCCCGCTCGCCGCCCTGCTGTGCCTGCTCGCCGCCCTGCTGTGCCTGCTCGCCGCCGGCTGCACAACGTCCCGTCCCGCCGACGCACCCGCTGCCGGTCACGGCGGGATGGATCATGGCGCGATGGACCATGCCGGGATGGATCATGGAACGATGGACCACGCCGCGATGGCCGGCATGTCGACCGACCCGAGCCCGGACGTCCGCTTCATGCAGGACATGATTCCGCACCACGCGCAGGCGCTCGATATGGCCGCGCTCGTCGCCGGCCGCGACGCGAGCCGCGCCGTGACGCTCGTCGCCGAGCGCATCCGCGTCTCGCAGACCGACGAGATCCGCCGCATGTCGCGCTGGCTGACCGCCCGCGACAAGCCTGTCCCGGACCACCACACGGGCCACCTCATGGCCGGCATGCTCACGCCCGAGCAGATGGCCGCCCTCGCCGCCGCGACCGGCCCGGACTTCGACCGTCTCTTCCTGACGGGCATGATCCAGCACCACCGCGGCGCGCTGACCATGGTCGACCAGATCCTCGACGCGCCCGGCGGCGCGCAGGCGTCGGACGTCTACCAGCTCGTCTCGGACATCGAGGCGGACCAGACGACCGAGATTTCCCGGATGCAAACCCTCCTCCCCCAGCCCTGACGCTCTGCGTCCGTCGCCCATGCGTGCCTCACTCGCACTCTGCGCCCTGCTCCTCGCCTCCGCCGCGAGCGCCCAGACCGACCCGCGCGTCGGCTTGCGCCCCGGCCTCGACGACGCCGGCCAGGCCATCTCCGGCCTCACGCTCGTCGCCCACGTCGCACGCCCCGAGGGCTTCGTCAACCCGGCCGACCCGGGCGACTTCGGCTTCGCCAACACGGACCTCGCGTTCCGCGGCGACCTGCTGCTGATGGGCAATTACCACGGCGTCATGATGTATGACATCTCGAACCCGGCCGCGCCGCGCCTCCGCGCGACGCTGACGTGCCCGGGCGGCCAGGGCGACATCTCGATCCACGGCAACCTGCTGTTCATGTCGGTCGAGGAGACGCGCGGTCGTATCGACTGCGGGCTGCAGGGTGTCGAGGCGCCGGTCTCGGCCGAGCGCTTCCGCGGCGTCCGCATCTTCGACGTGTCGGACGTCGAGCACCCGCGGCAGGTCGCGGCCGTCCAGTCGTGCCGCGGCTCGCACACGCACACGCTCGTCCCGGACCCGAACGACCCGGCCAACCTCTACGTCTACATCTCCGGCACGAGCCGCGTCCGCTCGGGCGAGGAGCTCGCCGGCTGCTCGCGGCAGTCGCCGGGCGAGGACCCCAACTCCAGCCTGTTCCGGATCGAGGTGATCCGGGTCCCGCTCGCGCACCCGGAGCAGGCCGCCATCATCGCGACGCCGCAGATCCTGCTCGGCCTCGACGCCGCGCCCGAGCACGGGCCGTCCGCGGCGGAGCGCGCCGAAGTCGCGCGCGTCCGCGCCGCCGGCGGCTTCATCGCGACCGTCGACGGCGAAGACGTCGTCGTGCCGCCGCAGTACGTCGCGCAGATGCTCGCCCAGATGGTCGCGCAGCGCGGCGGGACGGGCACGCCGACCGCCGCCGACTCGACGGCCCTCCGCGCCGCCCTCCCGGCCATCGTCGCCCAGCAGTTCGGCGGGGCCCCGGCGGGCCCGCGCCCCGGCCCGAACCAGTGCCACGACATCACGGCCTACCCCGAGATGGGCATCGCCGGCGGCGCCTGCGCCGGCTACGGCCTCCTCCTCGACATCTCGAATCCAGCCCTTCCGACGCGCATCTCCGCCGCGGCCGACTCCAACTTCGCGTACTGGCACTCGGCGACGTTCTCGAACGACGCCCGCCGGGTCGTCTTCACGGACGAGTGGGGCGGCGGCTCGGCCCCGCGCTGCCGCGCGACCGACCGCCCGCAGTGGGGCGCCGACGCCCTCTTCGACATCTCCGCGACGCGCGAGCTGACCTTCCGCGGCTACTACAAGCTGCCCGCCGAGCAGACGGAGACCGAGAACTGCGTCGCGCACAACGGCTCGCTCGTGCCCGTCCCCGGCCGCGATCTCATGGTGCAGGCGTGGTACCAGGGCGGCCTCTCGCTCTTCGACTTCACCGACAACGCCGCGCCGCGCGAGGTCGCGTACTTCGACCGCGGCCCGATCTCGGGCACCGAGCTCGTGCTCGGCGGCTACTGGTCCGCCTACTGGTACAACGGTTACATCTACGCGTCCGAGATCGGCCGCGGCCTGGACGTCTTCCGCCTCGAGCCCGGCGCCGGCCTGACGCCCAACGAGATCACTGCCGCCGAGGCCATTCACGTGGACAGCTTCAACCCTCAGACGCAGACGCGCATCACGTGGCCCAACACCGCCGCGACGGCCTATGCCTACATCGACGGCCTCGAGCGCGACGGCACGTTCACACCCGCGCAGGCGTCGATGACGCGCCTCGCCGTTCAGAGCAATGCGCCGGTCGCCTTCACCGCGGCATCCTCCGCGCTCTCGCAGGCGGCCGCTCAGACGCAGGGCCGCACGGCGGACCGTCTGCGCGGGCTCGCCGAGACCTTGGCCGCAATGGGCGGGCGCTGACGGAATGACGGCGGTAGGGAGAGGCCAAATCGATTTTTGCCTGAGTCGTTTATTTTCAGGTACCTTTGCAAACCCTCTTCCTCCTCGCTGGTCCGGCTCGGCTGCGAGACTTCCTGCCCTCCCATGCGTCTCGCCCTGCTCTGCCTCCTCCTCATCGCCACCGGATGCGTGTCGGCACCCGGCGCGGCCGTCTCCGCCCGCCCCACGACGTCCCCGGTAGTGGGCGCCCGCCCTGTGGGCCCAGCCGTCTCACTGACCTGGAACTCCAGGATCATCCAGTTCTCTCGTGAAGCGGGGCGGCAGTTCGTGTTCGACTGCCCGAGAGGCGGGAGCGCTGGCCGCGTCACCGGCACCGACAGCTACGGCGAGACGTCGTCCGTCTGCACGGCCGCGGTTCACGCCGGTCTCATCACACTCGCAGACGGCGGGCGTGTCACGGCGGAGGTCCGACCCGGGCAGGACACCTTCTCGGGCTCGCGCCGCAACGGCATCACGAGCGCCAGCTACGGACGGATGACCAACAGCTTCGTGTTCGTCCGCTGAGGCCCGTGGACGTGACGCGCCGACAGGGCAGTCCGCCATTCCCACAGACCGCTGACATGCGGAACGGGCGGGCCTCCGTGTGGAAGCCCGCCCGTTCAGATCGAAAGTCGCGGCCGTCTAGACCGTGCCCATCGAGGCGCGGAGGCGGTTGCGGGCGCGGTCGAGCTCGGCCTGACTGGCTGCGCGCTCCTCGGGCGTCTGCGCCGCTGCGAGGCGCTCCTTGGCGCTCGCCTCGGCGGCGTTCGCGCGCTCGACGTCGATGCCCGAGATGGGCTCGGCCGTCTCGGCGAGGAAGATCACGTGGTCGTCCATGACCTCGGCGAAGCCGCCGGACGTCGTGAACGCGACGCGCTCGCCGGACGTCGTCGTGACCGTGACGGTGCCGACGCCGATCGCAGCGAGCATCGGCGCGTGGCCGCGCAAGACCTCGAACGAGCCCTCCACCCCGGGCGCGCGGAAGCGGAGTGCCTCACCGCGGTACGCGGCGCGGTCCGGCGAGACGATTTCGACGAGGAGAGACGAGGAGGCCATCGGATTAGAGGGGCAACGGCCATCGGCGAACGGCCATCGGGGAAGAGTCGAGAATCGGGCCCGTGCATTCCCCGATGCCCGGTGCCCGTTGGCCGTTGGCCGCTTAGGCCGCCGCGAGCATCTTCTCGCCGGCCTCGATGACCTCCTCGATCGTGCCCTTGTACAGGAACGCGGACTCGGGGTACTGGTCGACCTCGCCGTCGAGGATCATCTTGAAGCCGCGGACGGTGTCCTCGACCTTGACGTACTTGCCCTCAGCGCCCGTGAACTGGGCGGCGACGAAGAACGGCTGCGACATGAAGCGCTGCACGCGGCGGGCGCGCTGCACGACGAGCTTGTCCTCGTCCGAGAGCTCGTCCATGCCGAGGATCGCGATGATGTCCTGGAGCTCCTTGTTGCGCTGGAG
>JBBSUZ010000030.1:0-16423 GCA_038233965.1 Rhodothermales bacterium
GTCGACGGCGTGCTCAACAAGACGATCCACGCCTCGGTCGCCTTCGACCGCGGCGCGCGCCTCGTCATCGCCGTCAACCCGATCGTGCCGGTGGACACCGAGCACGCGGTCGAAGCGGGCGTGATGCGCGAGGGCCGGCTCATCGACCGTGGCATGCCGGGCGTGATGGCGCAGACGTTCCGGACGCTCATCCACAGCCGCATGTCCAACGGCATGGCGGCTTACCGCGAGCGGTACGAGGGCGCGGACCTCGTCCTGTTCGAGCCGCGGAAGGACGACTACACGATGTTCTTCACCAACGTCTTCTCGTTCGCCGCCCGCGAGGAGGTCATCGCGCACGCCTACCGCTCGACGATGCTCCAGATGCGCGACCGGGCGGACGAGCTCGAGCCGATCTTCGCGCGCCACGGCATCCGGCTGCGCCGCGACATCCTCGCGCGCCCGCGCCACGACCTCTGGGCGAGCGTCGGCCTGCGCGGCGGCGACCGCCGCGTCCTCCCGACGACCGTCGCCACGCGCGACCTCCGCGACGCCCTCGCCCTGCTCGACGCCCTGCTCGACACCGAGCAGGGCTGAGGCCCGCCCGCCGGACGCCGAGGGTGTGCGCCGACGGCCTGCGCGACCGGCGGCCCGCTGCGCTACCGCACGGTCACCCGGAGGGCCTGGCGCTGCTCCGATGCGCGAGCCTCCAGCGCCGCGCGCTCGCGGCGGATGGCCTCGATCCGCGTCTCCTGCTCGTCGAGCGTTCGCAAGAGGCGGCGCGCGTAGTCGGACGTCGCGTCGACGGCGGTGAGGTTGCCACGGATGCGGCCCTGCTCGTTCGTGATGGTGGCCATCTCCTGGTCGAGCGTCTGAATCTGGCGCTCGGTCTCGGCGAGGGCGCGGCGCTCGGTGACGGCCCGCTCGACGGCCCGGCGGACGTCGTCCGGGAGCGCCCCGTCGGCGCGGACGAGGAGCGCGAGGCGGTCCGGGTCCACATTCGCGAGCACGACCTGCTCGTCGATCGTCCGCGCCTCACGCACGACGAGTGTGTCGACCGCCCCCGGCGCGACGTCGACGCGGAGGCGGTAGAGGCCGGGCGTCGTCTCCTCGGCCGTGGCCGGCGCGACCAAGCGCGCCCCCGCCTGCCGCTGGCGTTCGATGAGGATGGTTTTGCGCCGCGCGCCGCGGTTCTCGACGCGGTAGCCGCCCTGCACGAGCGCCTGCCGGCGCAGCACGAGCACGCCGTCGCGCAGCGTCGCCGTCTCGACGCGGCCCGGGGCGTCCGGGATCACGAACGGGTCCACGAGCACGTCCTGGTCCACGGCGAAGGTGAGCAGGCGCTGGCCGCCGGCCGTGAGGTCCGGCAGGAGCGCGTCGCCGGCGTAGCCGTCGTCGAGGACCGTCATCGGGCCGCCGCGCAGGTTGTTGGGCGTCGTGTTGCGCAGGCGGACGCCGCGCAGCGGGTGCCGGCCGGCTCCGCCGGAGAAGATGCTGAGGCGCTCGGCCGTGACGCCCTCAGCCACGATCGGCAGCATCGCCGAGGCGCGCCGCGGCAGCGTGACGTCGCGGAGGCGGTAGGCGAACAGCTCGCCGAAGTCGCCCGCCGTCGCGGACGCCTGGAAGCCCGCATTCGGGTCGATCCGGACGCCGTCCACGAAGTACTGCGTCTCTTCGGAGCGCCCGCCGCGGATATTGATTGCGCCGGATTGGGTCGTGACGGCGCGCGCCTGGCCGACAGCATCATTCGTGATGAGCCCGGACCCCGACACCGACGGCGCCGGTGGCGGCGGGGGCGGGGGCGGGGCGAAGGCGACGCCCTCGTCGTACGTCCGCGGCTGCGCGAGCGCGTCGTCGGGCAGCGTCACGAACGGCCGCTCGACGTAGCGGGGCGTGTAGAGGTCGGTCTGGAACGAGACCGGGCGGCCCGAGACGAGCGTCAGGTCCACGCCGGTCCAGTCGCTCTCGGTCGGGTTCTCGACGAGCGCCCAGCCCTGCAGCGTGCCGTCCGTGCGGCCCTCGGCCGGCAAGACGAGGCGGTAGCTCGTGCGCCAGACCGGCGCCTCGACGACGTAGCCCATGCGGACGCGCCGCGCGCCGCCGCCGCGGAACTGGATGCGGACCGGCTTGCGCTGGCCGCCGCGCGCCTCGGCGAGCGCCGCGAGCGCACCGTCGACCTCGGCCTGGAGCGACGCGTCGACGAACGCGATGCGGCGGGCGTCGCTCAGGCGAACGGTGGCGAGGCCGCCGGCCGTCGCGAGCGTCAGCGTCTGCGCGCCCGGCTGGCCGGGCACCGTCGGCGACTCGGTGCCGACGGCGAGGATGGTGCCGCGGATCGTTCCGCCCGGCGCGTCCACGGTGACGAGCGCGCCGCGCGCCTGCCGGAGGATGTCCGCGAGATCCGGCGCGCCCGAGAGGTCGATCGCGAACGCCCGCAGCGTCCGCTCGACCGGCGCCTGGCTCGGGTAGACGACGCCCGCGACGCGCCCCTGCGGGTCCTCGACGAGCAGCGACTTCAGGACGTCGTTGAGCGCGCTCTCGTCGAACTGGAGCGTCACCTCGGCGTCGCCCGAGACGCGGCCGGCGTGCTCGAAGTAGCCGACGCCGCTCGTGAACAGGATGACGCGCTCGACCGGGACGTCGGCGGCGGGCTGGGCCGCGGTGCGCGTCGCCGTGAGAGCGGGCGCGAGGGCGAGGACGAGCAGGAGGCGGCGCATAGGTTCGGGTTCACCCGACGGGACGGGGAGGGGAGAGGTGCAACGTCGCACCCGGCGCGCGCCCGGGCAAGGCGGATCGCGGTCGCCCGCCGCGCGTACGCCCGCCACACCATCCAGCACATGCCATGTTCGGCAAGACCACCGACACGCCCGACACGACGGATCGCCCGACCGTCTCCGCCTCGGGCTACGACCTGACGCCGCTGCGCGGCGACGCCCGCGAGGCCGCCGCCGACGCCGCGGGCCTGACGGACGAGGAGCGCCACGTGCTGCTCGACCACGGGACGGAGCGCCCGGGCTGCGGCCTGCTGCTCCACAACAAGGAGGACGGCCTCTACGCGTGCCGCCTCTGCGGCCTGCCCCTGTTCGAGTCCGCGTCGAAGTTCGAGTCCGGCACCGGCTGGCCGAGCTTCTTCCAGCCCGTCGACCCGGACCACGTGGTCGACCTGCGCGACCGGGGCTTTGGCATGGTCCGCACCGAGAACCGCTGCGCGCGCTGCGACAGCCACCTCGGGCACGTCTTCCCGGACGGCCCGGCCCCGACGGGCACGCGCTACTGCATGAACTCGGCCGCGCTCGAGTTCTTCGCCCCGGGCACGGAGCCAGCGCAGCGAACGGCCGAGGCCTGCGCCTGACACCGACGGCGCGGCGCACAAAATCTGCATCTCCCCGGATCCGGGGATGCCCCGTGCGCCGCCCGCGTCGTACCGTCTGTCAGGCGCTCCGGACCGCGGACGCCACGAGACCAACCCATACGAGCCATGACACGCCGTCTTCGCGGCCTCGCGCTGCCCGCCGTCCTCCTCTTCACCGGCCTCTCCCTGCAGGGCTGCTTCCCGACCCGCACCGTCGTCGTCCCGGGTGGAAACGGCGGGAACAGCGGCAACATCTCGTCCGGCACGGCCCGCCTCGACGTCGTCAACAACTCGGGCCGCTCGGTGTACTCGATGCAGGCGTCGTCCTGCTCGGACTCGAACTGGGGCCCGGACCGCCTCGGGTCGACCGTGATCAGCGCCGGCGGCTCGAAGAGCTTCGACCTCACGCCCGGCTGCTGGGACTTCCGCGCCGACTTCGACTCCGACCACTCGTCGGGCAACGAGCTCGTGCAGCGCAACATCCAGATCAACGGCGGCAGCTCCTGGACGTGGTCGATCGGCGGCTGAGCCCGCCTCGTCCAGCCGACCCTGCGCCCGCACCGTGCCCCGCGCATGGTGCGGGCGCACTCGTTTAGTCAGCCGTCGTGGCAATCGTGCAGGCCGATGTCTCGGCGTTTTGTCCACGTGCGGTTGTGAAGCGCGCGCGCGGCGATAGATTGGCCGGACGCGGCCGTGTCCCCCCCAGCCCGCGCCCCCATGTCCGAACCCCCGGTGCCCGACTTCACGGTCGGCGACAGCGCCCTCGTCCGCCTGCTCGTCGCGGGCGACCTCCACCTCGGCCGGATGCCGTCCCGGGTGCCGCCCGGCGACGCCGCGCTGGACCCGGCCGCCGTGCTCTCGGCCGCGGCCGACCTCGCGCTCGCCCGCGGCGTCGACGCGCTCGTGCTCACGGGCAACCTCGCCGACGCCAGCAACCGGCACTTCGAAGCCTTCGGCGCGCTCGAGCGCGTCCTGCGCCGCGTCGCGGACTCCGGCCTACCCGTCTTTCTCGTCGCCGGCGACCACGATCACGACGTCGTGCCGGCCGTCGCGGACGCCGTCGCGTCGCCACTCGTGCGCATGCTCGGGCGCGGGCAGACGTGGGAGACCGCGCCCGTGATGCGCGGCGGCGTCGAGGTGCTGCGGCTCGTCGGATGGTCGATGGCGGGCCCGCAGGCGGCCGAAAGCCCGCTCGCGTCCTACCCGGCGGATGCACCGTTGCCGGGCGTCCCGCTCGTCGGCGTGCTGCACGCGGACGTCGACGTGGCGAACAGCCGGACGGCCCCGGTCGCCCTCGACGCGCTCCGCGCCGTCCCGGTCGCGGCGTGGCTCGTCGGCGGCGCGCGCGACCCGAAGACCGTCGCGGCCACGACCGACGCGCCGCTCGTCGTGATGCCGGGCGCACTCCAGCCACTCGGCCCGTCCGACGCCGGCGTCCACGGCGCGTCGCTCGTCACGATTCAGGCGGACGGGCGGGCGACGTCCGAGACCGTCCCGCTCGCGACGGTCCACTACGCGACCGTGACCGTCGATCTGGAGGAGGCGACGGATGCGGCGACGGCCCGCGCGCTCTGCGCGTCCGCCCTCCGCGAGCATGCTGCCGCCGTTCGCGACGCGGCGCCGTCCGTGCTCCGCGCCGTCGCCGACGTCCGCCTGACCGGCCGCACGGCCGCGTTTGCAGACGTCGACGGGCTCGCGACCGAACTCCGCGCCGATGGCGACCTGCCGCACGCGGGCCTGACCGTCAGCATCGCGCGCGTCGAGGTGGCGGCCGCGCCGCTGCTGGACCTCGGCCGGCTCGCCGCCGGCTCGGGCGCCGTCGCGACGCTCGCGCGCCTCTCGGCCCGCCTCGGCACCGACGGCCCGCTCGACGAGTCCGCGCTCGACGCGACCGACCGGGCGGTTCTCGCCCGCGCCGTCCGCGCCGTCCGCGCCACGCGCGCGGCCCGCGTCTTCGAGCCGCTCGGCGCCGACGGCCGCTTCGCCGACGACGCCACGGCCGAGGCGCTCGGCCGGCTCCGCCGGCAGGTCTCGCGCCTGCTCGACACGGCGCTCGCGCAGAACGACGACTGAGAGGGAGCGGGGAGCCGGCAGCAGGGAGCAGGGCAGAGCGCCCGACACCTGCCGCCGCCTCCCCCGCTGCCCGCTCCCCGACCCCCGCTCCCCCATCAAGATGGACCGCCTCGACTTCACGCGCCTCTCCGTCCGCTCGTTCTACGGCGCGCCGCAGACCGGCCTCAACGCCGAGTTCGGGCAGGGCCTGACCGTCGTCGTCGGGCCCAACGGGCAGGGCAAGACGACGCTCGCGCGGGCCGTCCACGGCGCGCTGTGGCCCGAGACCGTCCGCCCGTTCCGCCCGTCCTACGACGCCCACTTCACGCTCGGGCGCGACGAGTGGGACGTGTCGCTCGAGGCCGGCGAGCCGCGCTATGCCCGCGACGGCGTCTCCGCAGACCGCCCCGCGCTGCCCGACGCGTCGTACCGCAGCCGCTACTTCCTCTCGCTCAACGACCTCGTCGTCGACGACGGGCAGGCCTTCGCCGACGCGATCCGCCGCGACGCCTCGGGCGGCGTCGACCTGAGCGCCGCCCGCGCCGCGCTCGGCTACCGCACGGCCGCGCCGCGCGCGCTCGACACGGCGCGGCGCGCACAGGACGCGGCGACGGAAGTCCGCCGTCGCCGATCCGCTCAGGCTGCGCTCCGCACCGAGGCCGAGGGCCTGCCCGCCCTCGTCGCGCGGGGGGAGGCCGCCGCCGCCGCCGCCGGCACGGCCGCCCTGCTCGACCTGCTCGAGCGCCGCGCGGACACGCACGCCCGTGCCCAGGAGGCGACGCGCCACGCCTCGGCCTTCCCGGCCCCGATGGAGCACGTCGCGCGCGACACGCACGCCCGCTACGAGGCGCTCGCGGACGCCCACCGCCGCGCCGAGGACGCGCTCTCTGCCGCCCGCCGCGACGCCGCCGAGCACGCGCAGGCCCTCGTCGGGCACCCGTGGTCGTCGGCCGACGCGCCGAACGCGGCCGAGCTCTCCGCCCGCGTCCGCGCACTCGACGAGGCGACGCGGGCCGTCGCGGATGCCGAAAAGGCCGAGGCCGCGGCGGCGGCGAACGCCGCGCACGTCGGCGAGGCGCTGCGCGCAGCGGGCGCGACCGAAGGCCTCGTCGTCGGGGCGGACACGCTCGGGCGCGTCGTGGACCTGGCGACCGAGGCGGGCGCTGTTCGTGCGTCCGCGGCCGAGATGGTGTCGCGCGGGCAGGTGCTCCGCGCGCACCACAACCGCATCCAGCCAGTCGACGCCGACGCGCTCCGCAGCGGCATCGAGTCGCTGCGGACGTGGCTCGCGTACACGACCGAAACCGCGTCGGCCGCGCCGATTCTGCGGCCCGGCCCGGTCTGGATCGGCGCCGCGGTCGTCGCCGTGCTGGCCATTGCGCTCGCTGTGTTCGTCAACGTCTGGGCGCTCGCCGCGCTCGTGGGAGCCGCTGCGCTGGCGCTCGTCGCCGTCGTGCTCGGGCGCGAGCCGTCCCCGTCCGAGAGCCCCGCCGGGCGCGCCCGCGAGGCGTACGGCGTGCTCCGCCTTCCCGCCCCCGAGGAGTGGACGCCGCCGCTCGTCGAGCAGCGCCTGAGTGGACTGGAACGCGACGCGGCCGGACAGGACGCGCGCCGCATGTGGCGGGAGCGCATCGACGAGGTCGACCGCTCCATCGGGGAGCTGGAGGACGCCGTGACGGCGATCGAGACGCGCGAAGCCGCGCTGTCGCAGGAACTCGGGCTGCGGATGCCGCGCGGCGCCGAGAGCCTGCTCGTGCTGACGCACCAGGTCGTCGCGTACCACGCCGCCGAGGCCGCGCGGGCATCGGCTGAGGGCGAGCGCGTCCACGCCGAGACCGTCCGCGACGCGACGCGTGCGGCCGTGCAGACGCTGCTGCGGTCGGTCCCGCTCGCGCCGCCCGAGGACGCCGCCGCCGCCGCCGCCGCCGTGACGACTGTTGCGCAGGCCGTCGCCGCGCGCGACGGCCTGCGCCGCGCGGCCGCCATCGCCAACGCCGAGGTCGACGCCGCGTCGGCCGCGCACGACGCGGCCCGCGACACGATGCTCGCGTTCCTCGCGCCGCTCGGCCTCGACGCGCCCGACGGCCCGGCCGTCGCCTCGCTGTGCGACGCCTACGAGGCGTACCATGCGGCCCGGATGATCGCGTCGCAGGGCGCGGCGCTGGCCGACGAGGCCGACCGCGCCTCGCGCGCCCACCCGGCCTTCGACCGCGCGCTGCTCGCGCTCACACCGGCCGAGCTCGCTCTCCGTCGCGACGAGGCCCGCCTCGTCGCCGCCGGCCGCGACGGCCACCTCGACGCCACGGCCCGCCTCCGCGAACGCGTCGACGCGGCCCGGACCGACACCGTCCTGGCGACAGCCGCGACGCGCCACAGTGAGGCGCTCGACGCGCTCGAACTCGACTACGACGTCGCGGCCGACACCGTCGTCGGGGACGCGCTCGCGGGCTTCGTCGAGGACGACACGCGCGACCAGCACCTGCCGCGCGTCTTCCAGCGCGCCCGCGCCCTCCTCGCCGAGATCACGGCCGACCGCTACCGCCTCGACTTCGACGCCACGACGGACGCCTTCCGGGCGTTCGACACGTCGACCGAGCGGAGCCTCGCGCTCGACTCGCTCTCGTCCGGCACGCGCCTCCAGCTGCTGCTCGCCGTGCGCCTCGCGTTCGCCGAGGTGCAGGAGATCGGCTTCCGCCTGCCGATCCTCATCGACGAGGCGCTCGCGACGAGCGACGGCGAGCGCGCAGGGGCCATCATCGAGGCCGTCCTCGGCGTGTGCCGCGGCTCGGGCGACCGGACGGGCCGCCAAGTCATCGTGTTCACGTCGCAGGCCGACGAGGTCGCCCGGTGGGTCCGCCACGCGGACGACCAGCCCGACCTCGACTGCCGCGTCGTCTCGCTCCCCGGCCTCCCGGGCGCGCCCGCCGACCTCGACGCCGCGCCGACCGAGCCGACGACGCGCATGGTGGAGGACCCCGCCGGCCACTCGGCCGAGTCCTATGCCCGCGCCACGCACGCCGCGCCGTGGACGGCCCGCGACCCGCTCGCGGCGCTCCCGGTGACGCTCCTGCTCGCGCCCGAGCCCGCGCACGCCTGCCTCCGCGCCGGCTTCGACACGTGGGGGCCACTCCGCGCCGCCCTCCGCCGCGGCGCGTCGGGCGTCGCGGGCGGCGTCCCGCTCTCGGAGCCCGAGACGCGTGGCCTGCTCGCGCGCGTCGCCGCGGTCGACGCGTGGCAGCAGGCGTGGCTGCTCGGCCGCGGCCGGCCCGTGGACCGCGCCGTGCTCGCGGCGTCCGGCCTCGTCCCGCCGGACCTGCTCGCGGACCTGACCCGCCTCGCCGAGGCAAATGGCGGCGACGCCCGTGCCTTCCTCGACGCACTCCGCGCCGCGCCGCCGGCCGGCATCCGCCGCGCCCGCATCGACGAGCTCGATGCGTATCTCGTCGCTCAGGGCGTCGTGGCGCAGGGCACGCCCCTGCGCGACGCCGACCTCCGCGCCGCCGTCGCTGCCGCGACCGCGCCCGAGGCGCTCGACGACGCGCTCGCCACGCTCGCCCGCATCAGGACGAACGCCGAGGGTGTCGCTGAATCAGTCGCGGGTGACGGGGCGGCCGTTCCGGCCGAGATCGCCCTGCGCCGCCGCGCCGGCGACGCTCCCGCCTGACGACCGTGCCGGGACGTCCCGATCCGACCCGCCCGCCGATGACGCCTGCCTCGGCGGCAGGCATCGGCGCCGGCGTCGGGCTGGCGCTGACCTTCCCGGCGCTCGGTCTCGCCGCGATGTGGGCCGGGATGGGCCCCGGCTCTTTTCTCGTCGCCCGGCTGTGCTTTCCGGTTGCGCTGCTCGCGACGCCGCTGACGGGCGGCGAGATCGGGATGCTCTCGCTGATCGTGGCCGCGCTTCAGATGCCGATCGAGGGCGCACTCATCGGGACGGCCGTGGCGCTGCGCCAGCCGCTCGGGACGTTCGCCGTCGTATCCGCGCACGCGCTGGCCGTCGCGCTGTGCTCGGGACTGAGCGCGTTCTCGTAAGGCCGTCAGTCGCCCGCCATCTCCGCGAGTTCAGCCCACCGCTCCATATCCGTTTCGAGGGCGGCCGCAAGCATGCCGAGCTCCTGCGACAGCGTGACCGCCGCGCCGGCGTCCGACGGGTTACCGGCGAGCAGGGCCTCGATCTCGGCCTGACGCGCCTCGGCGGCGGCGATGCGCGCCTCGACCTCGCCCAGCTCGCGCTTGTCGGCGTACGACATCTTGGACGCGGCCGGGGCGGGCGCGGGCTTCGAGACCGTCCGCGGGGCCGGCTTGGCCGGCGTCGCGGCCAGCTCGGCGCGCAACTCGAGGTAGGCCGAGTAGCCGCCCATCGACTCGCGCAGCGTCCCGTCCGGCTCGAAGCGGAAGAGGTGCTCGCACGTGCGGTCGAGAAAGTGGCGGTCGTGCGAGACGACGATGACACACCCCGCGAACGTGTCGAGGTAGTCCTCCAGCGCGACGAGCGTCTGGATGTCGAGGTCGTTCGTCGGCTCGTCGAGGAGCAGCACGTTCGGGGCCGACATCAGGATGCGGAGCAGGTAGAGGCGCCGGCGCTCGCCGCCCGAGAGCAGCCCGACCGGCGTGTACTGCTGCGGGCCGGGGAAGAGGAAGCGCTCGAGCATCTGCCCGGCCGTGATGAACGAGCCGTCCGCCGTCTTGACGACCTCGGCGACGGCCGAGATGTAGTCGATGAGGCGGACGTCGTCGTCGAGCGCGCGCGACTCCTGGTCGTAGTAGCCGACCGAGACGGTCTGGCCGCGGACGACCGAGCCCGCGTCGGGCGCGAGGCGCCCGGCGATCATCTCGAGCAGCGTCGTCTTGCCCGCGCCGTTGGGCCCGATGATGCCGACGCGGTCCTGCCGCGTGAAGAGGTAGGTGAAGTCGCGGACGAGCGTGCGGTGCGTCCCGTCCGGCCGGTCGAAGCCCTTCGAGACGCCTTCGACCTCGACGACCTTGGTCCCGAGGCGCGTCGCGGCGGACGCGATCTCGATCTCGGCGGCGGGGCCCTCCTTCGGCGCCGTGACGAGGGCGGTCGCGCGGTCCACGCGGGCCTTCTGCTTGGTGGTGCGCGCCTTGGCGCCGCGGCGGAGCCACGCCAGCTCGCGCTTGGCGAGCTGCGCCGTCTTCTGCGCCACGGCCTCCTGCACCGTCTCCTGCTCGGCCTTCTGCTCCAGATAGTCCGAGTAGCGCCCGATGTAGCGCGTGAGCGTGCCGCTGTCGACCTCGATCATGCGGTTCGTGACGCGCTCGAGGACGTAGCGGTCGTGCGTGACGAGCATGAGAGCGCCCGTGAAGCGCGAGAGCGTCTCCTCGAGCCACTCGACCGTCTCGGCGTCGAGGTGGTTCGTGGGCTCGTCGAGGATGAGCAGGTCCGGCCGTTCGACGAGCGCGCGGGCGAGCGCCACGCGCTTGCGCTGCCCGCCCGAGAGCGTCCCGACGAGCGCGTCGGTGTCGGGCAGGCCGAGGCGGTCGAGGATCGCGCGCGCCTCGGCGTCCAGCGACCACGCGCCGAGGGCGTCGATCTTGGCCGCGAGCGTCATCATGCGCTCGACGTCGGCCTCGGTCTCGGCGCTGTGCGAGGCGGCGTCGTAGGCGCGGAGGACCTTCATCGCCTCGCCGTCGCCGGCGAGGACGGCCTGGAGCGCCGAGTCGGCGTCGGCGAGCTCGGGCCGCTGCGGGAGGAAGCCGATGCGCGTCGCGCCGTGGCGGATGACACGCCCGCCGTCGGGCGCCTCGACGCCGGCCGCGATGCGCAGCAGCGTCGTCTTGCCGGCCCCGTTGACGCCGATCACGCCGACCTTCTCGTCGGCCTCGATCACGAGCGACGCGTCGGCGAGGAGCGGGCGGACGCCGTAGGACTTGCGGATCCCGTCGAGGGTCAGGAGGGGCATGGCGGGGGAGGGGTATCAGCCCCGAAGATGCCCCCGCCCCGGAGCGCGGACCGCGAAAGCGCCGCAGATCGCCACCTCGCTCGCTCTGCTCCTGCCTGCTCAGGCGTCGGTCACATTCCGACGGACATCTGGAGAGGCGGCCCGCCCGACGACGTCGAGACTGCCGCGGGTGACGCTCCGGCGGGGAAGGAGATGGTAAACGCCGTTCCCTCGCCCACGGTGCTGTCGACGGAGATGCGGCCTCCCACGGTCGTGACGTGCCGGTGGACGAGGTACAGCCCGACCCCCTTGCTGTCCGCATGCGAGTGGAAGGTCTGGTTCAGGCCAAAGAGCCGGTCCCCGACGGTCGGCAGGTCGAGCCCGAGACCGTTGTCGCTCACGATGAGGTGGTAGGCATCGCCGGCCTGGTCCGCCTGGATGCGGATGCGGGGCGGGACACCGGGCCTCGCGTACTTGATCGCATTCGTGATCAGGTTGAGGAGGATGCTCTCCAGCATCGCCGTGTTGAGGACCAGGTGGTCGAGCCGCGAGAAGTCGGACTCGAGCGTGGTGCCGGAGGAGGCGATGAGCGACGAGATCGACTCGGCGACGGTGCCGAGACTCGCGCTGAGGCAGACGATCTCGCGTGGCGGGGAGCCGCCGGAGGGAGTGCTGAGCGCGTCCACGTACTTGTTCAGGTTGACGTGCAGGACATCCGCGCTCCGCCGCAGCACCTCGATGAGCTCGACCGTCTCCGGGTCCGAGATCCTGTCCACCTCCAGCAGGTCCGACACCATCAGCAGGTTGTTGAGCGGCGAGCGGAGGTCGTGGGAGGTGGTGAGCGTGAGCGCCGTGAGGTCGCTGTTGATCGCGGTGAGCTCTTCCAGCAGCGCCAGCCGCTCTGCCTCCAGACGCTTCCTCTGGGTGACGTTCTTCGCAACGCCGAAGATGAGCCCGCTGTCCTCGATGAGCTGCGAGGTCCACGCCAGCCAGACGACCTCACCGCCCTTCGTGAGGTACCGGTTCTCGAAGTTGCGCAGCGTGGCCTTGGCGAGGGACTGCCGCGACGAGCGCGTCGCCTGGTTGTCGTCCGGGTGCACGAACGTGTCGATAGGTCGGCTGTAGAGCTCGTCGGCCGAGTAGCCGAGCAGGGCCGAAACGGCCGGGTTGACCCGCTTGAAGTAGCCGTCCGGGCCCGCGATGCACAGCAGGTCCTGCGAGAGCTCGAAGAACCGCTGGTAGTCGAAGTCGACCATCGGTGGTGCGCTGGCGTCGAGCATGGGATTAGGGGGAGGCGGAGCCCGGGCGAGGGTCGAGGCTGCCGGACCCGTCTCATTCTGTCAGCATGCCGTGTGGGGTCAGTTTCGGCGCGACGCATCTGATGTTTAAGGACGCTGCGGAATAAGGGCGCGTGCGCCGGCCTGCCGGTCATGCCTGCGCTCGGCGTTCGTCACGTGCACGGACGTCAGATGCCTCGCCCGGACCGAGCCAGCGGCCGTTCGGAGCCGAGCGCCCTCAAAACGTTGTCGTCGGGTCGCGCGTTGGAGAGATTCCGCCCCTGGTCTTCCGTCTCCCGATGCGCCTCGTCCTGCTCCTGCTCCTCGCCACGACGTCCGTGGCGGCCCAGCCGTTCGTCCGCGAGGCGACGCCGTTCCCCGTCCGCGACGCCGCCGGCGTGGCCGTGCCGTTCCCGTTCGTCGGCGGCTTCTTCGAGCCGCGCCCCAACTTCGCCGACCTCGACGGCGACGGCGACGCGGACCTCGTGCTGAGCGTCGGCGGGGCGGGGCTCCAGGTCTTCGAGAAGACGCCCGCGGGCTACGTCTGGCGGACCGACCGCCTCGGCGACCTCGAGCCCGGCAACTGGGCCGCCTTCGGCGACCTCGACGGCGACGGCGACCTCGACCTCGTCACGCGCGGCGACCCCGGCCGGACGCGGTACTACCGCAACACCGGGACGTCCCGCGTGCCCGTCTTTACGCTCGTCTCGAACCTGCTGATCGACACGGCCGGCGAGCCCGTCGCCATCGAGGACTCGTCCATCCCGGACCTCGCGGACGCCGACGGCGACGGCGACCTCGACCTGCTCGCCGGCAAGGCCGACCTCGGCACCGTCTCCTTCTACCGCCACGACGGCCTCGACGCGGCCGGCGCACCGCGCTACACCTTCGTCACCGGCACCTTCGAGGACATCCAGGTCTACGAGAACAACCCGCAGTGCGGCACCCGCCCCGGCGCCGGCGCGCCTGTGATGGCCCCCGGCGGGCCCGCCGCGCCCGCCCTCGCCGAGACGCTCGGCAAGCACGGCGCCAACGCGCTCCGCCTCGTCGACCTCACGGCCGACGGCCTGCCTGAGCTCATCTGGGGCGACTTCTTCGCGCCGAGCCTCTACTTCTTCAGCAACGCCGGCACGCCGCAGGACCCCGCCTTCACCCTGCTCTCGGACCGCTATCCGATCGGCCAGCCCCTCACGTCCGGCGGCTACAACGCGTCGGACTTCGGGGACGCGGACGGCGACGGCGACCTCGACCTCATCGTCGGCGTGCAGCGCGGGCTGTGCTTCGACCCGCGCTCGGCCCTCGACAACCTCATCCTCTACGACAACGCCGGCACGCCCGCCGCGCCCGACTTCCGCCGCGTCACGGACCGCCTGCTCGTCTCGCTCGACGTCGGCGCGCGCGCCTCCGTCGCCGCGTTCGACGTCGACGGCGACGGCGACACGGACCTCGTCGTCGGCTCGGAGACCAGCACCGACGCCTCGGGCCGCGCCCGCCTCGCGCTCATTCGCAACGTCGGCACGCCGACAGCCCCGAGCCTCGTCGTCGAGGACGCCGACTGGCTCGGGCTGGCCTACGACTACGGCGGCTACGGCCCGTTCGCGGGCGACATCGACGGCGACGGCGACCCCGACCTCATCGTCGGCGGCTTCAACGGCCGCTTCGCGCTCGTCCGCAACACGGGCACCGCGACGGCACCGGTCTACACCCTCGACCCGACCACGACCGGCACGCCCGGCTGGGCCGGCGTCGACGCCGGGCAGTACGGCCGCGGCTCGCTCGGCGACGTCGACGGCGCCGGCGACCTCGACCTCGTCACGGGCGCGTCGAACGGCCGCGTCCGGCTCTACCGCAACGTCGGCACGCCGCAGGCCGTCCGCTTCCTGACCGAGGCCAACGGCACGCCGCAGGCCGCCGACCTCGCCTACGCCCTCGGCATCGGCATCCCGGACGACACCGGCGAGGACTCCGCCCCGACGCTCGCTGACCTGGACGGGGACGGTGACCTCGACCTCGTCATCGGGACGTCGACCGGCGCCCTCCTGATCTACCGCAACACGGGCACGCGCACGGCCCCGATGTTCGTCGCCGAGGCCCCGGTCGTCGCCGGTCGCCGCCGCACCGCGCCCGCGCTCGCCGACATGGACGGGGACGGCGACCTCGACCTCCTCGCCGGCACGGACGCCGGCGGCCTCCTCTTCTGGCGCCGCGCGGGCGGCACCGCGACCGAGTCCGGAAGCACGTCGCCCGCCGGCCGCCTGCGCCTCGACGTCCGGCCGAACCCGTCGTCGGGCCCGTCCCACTTCGTCGCGAGCGCGGCCGTGACGGGCGAGGCGACGGTGTTCGACGTGCGCGGCCGCGAGGTCCGCCGCGTCCGCTTCGCCGGCACGGACGCCGAGTGGGACGGGCGCGACGCCGCCGGCCGGTCCGTCCCGCCGGGCGTCTACGTCGTCCGCCTCCGCGCCGGCCGACGCGAGGCGACCGCGCGGTTTACCCGAGTGGGATGAGGGAGGCGGGAATAGGAGATGAGCAGACTCTGTCTCAACCCGTCTGCTCATCCCGCATCCCGTATCCCCCTTACCGCATCCGGGCCGTGTAGCGGACTGTCACCGTCTCGCCGGCTCCGATACGAAGCGCCCACTTGGCCGTGCGCGCGTCGAGGCGCTCGGGCTGCATCTCGCGGCCGTCGACCGTCGCCGCGACGATGCGCCAGTCGCCGGAGAACGCCCGCTCGATGACGTCGACGTCGGCGGCCGTGGCCTTCCGGTTGCGGACCTCGATCTCGACCGTCGTCTCGCGCTCGCGCGGCGAGATCTGCCGCGCCGCCACCTCGCGCCGCGTGCCGACGACGTCGAAGGCGTCGCCGACGTAGAGGCGCATCGTCTCGCCGCGCGGCGTGTGCTCGATGCGGTCCTCGCCGAGGAATTGCAGCGCGCCGCGCGCGTCGGCCTTGTACACGCGGACCGTGCCCTGCGGCAGCGGCATGCCCATGTGGTTGGCCTCGGTGTTCGCGACCGTCATCACGACGGCGGCCGAGCGCTCCTCGCCGGCCTCGCCCGGCCGCACGGGGCGGTAGAAGGGGAAGTACTGGCCCGTCGCGTCGATCACCAGCCGCCGGCTCGTGCCGACGCCCTGCGCCGAGAGCAGCTCCATCTGCTTCGTCTCGCGCTCGGCGATGTCGGTCGGCTGCGGGAACGTGTAGAGGTGGTACTCGAAGAAGGCCTCCTCGGTCGGGGCTGCAGACCGGACAGCGACGGCGTCGTACATCACCTCGCCACGGGCCATCATCGGCGGGCGCTGCGGCTGCACGCGGCGGACGTCGCCGGCGACGAGCTGGAGCGCCGCCTGCCGGTAGCTCGCGCCCGACTGGTTGGTGAGCGTCACCCAGCCCGTCAGGTTGAGACCCGTCTCGGCCTCGTTCACGACCGCGACGTAGTCTGCCTTCCACGAGATGCCCTCGGTGAGGTAGCGGGCCTCGAGGCGCTGCGGGCCATCCACCGCCGACTCGAGCTGCCAGAGGAGGCTCGGGCGCGAGAGCAGGCCGTCCGGCAGGCTCGTGAGCTCGATCGTGCCCTCGGGGTCGATCAGCACGCGGCCGTCGTCCAGCCGCACGATGCGGCCCTGGCCAGGCTGTGAGATCAGCGTGCCCTCCTCCACGACGGTCTGGGTGCCGATGAGGCGCACAAGCCGGATGCGCTGCCCGACCGAGGCGTCGAGCACGGACTGCGTGCTGATGAGGTTGTACTGGTAGTTCTGCTCGCGGACGGAGACCGAGCCGGGCGCCGACAGCGAGGCGAGCGAGAGGCTCGTCGGGTCGATGCGCGACGGGACGCCCTCGAAGCGGACGGCGAGCGTGCCGCGGCGCA
>JBBSUZ010000031.1:0-16322 GCA_038233965.1 Rhodothermales bacterium
CGACGGTGCGGCTGATGCTCGCGGAGGCGGCTGACGTCACGGTGACCGTGTACGATCTGCTCGGGCGCGTCGTCGCAACGCCCGTCGTGGGCGCGCTCACCGCGGGCGAGCACCGGGCCGCGCTGGACGTGTCGTCGCTGGCACCAGGCGTGTACGTCGTGCGGGCGGCGGCGAACACGGCGGGCGGGTCGGTCGTTCAGACGGCTCGCCTGACCGTGACCCGATGACCAACCGCTCCATGAGCACACGCGCCGCGCGGGCGGGGGGACGACCCCTCGCCCGCGCGGGCGTGCTTGTGCTTCTCGCCCTGCTAGCACCCATCGCCCGCGCGCAGACCGTGACGTGGGAGCAGATGCCGCTTGTCCACCCGGAGTTGACGCCCCCGCAGCGCGTGCCCGCTATCGACTTTCTCCGCGGAGAGGGAGCCGCAGCCACCGACCCTGCTTCCGACACGCTCGTCCTTTTCCACCAGAACGCCGTCTTTCTTTACAACCCTTCGGGGGCTGCGGGCGCTGCCGGCGACAACGGCGTCACTCACCCCTGGCACCGGCTCTACAACCGTGGGGCACGTGCCGGCTTCGTCACCGCTGCCGGCTCCATGCTCATGAGCGAGGGTGCGCTCCAGTCGAGCCGTGCCACGCGCCGCGGGCGCGACTGGATGTACAACTACGACGACTATGGTCGCGACCCCTACATCCAGCTCCAGCGCGCCCACCCCGTCGGGGCCATCATCGCCGGCACCGGCGATGACGGACAGACCCGCCGCTCCCTCCAGGACGGCTTGCCCGGCACGTGGGGCGGGGACGCCGGTACGTGCTTCGGCTTCCCGCAGTCCTTCGGCGAGGTCCCGCCGTCGCCTGTGTTCCCTCAGGGGCGCATCCTGTGCGGCGTCTGGAACGGCATCGTCGTCTCCGACGACGGCGGCCTGAGCTACCAGCCGAGCAGCGCCTACGGCCAGGCCCGCTACATCGTCTGGTCGTTCACCTTCGTCGATGTGCCGGGCCACCCCTACAGTGGCGTCGCCTACGCCGGCGTCCAGAACCTCAACGCGGCCGAGGGCGGCGGCGAGGGACGCGGTGCCGACGTGCTCCGGAGCGAGGACGGCGGGACGACGTGGGCGCGCGCGCACCGCTTCTCGAAGGAGGAAATGCAGATGCCCGCCCCGACCGGGACAGACGTGTCCGAGGTGATCGTGTACGCGACGCCGGACGGCGCTTTGTGGGCCGGCGTCCGTCAGGGGACCGGGTCGACGAACCCGCCGCGTGCGGGCATCATGCGCTCGACCGATGGCGGGGACACGTGGGCACGTGCGGACGCGGGCTTCCGCAACGCGCAGAACTTCGGCGTAGGCGTGTTTCAGTTCCGGTTGTCACGGACGGGCGTGCTGTACGCGGCGACGTGGCTCGGGGCGTGGCGGACGACGACGGCGGTGGTGGCGGGTGAGGCCGTGCCAGCCGAGGCGTCCGACCTGCTGGGCGTGACGGTGCGACCGAACCCGGCGTCGGGGCGCGACGAGGTGGTGCTGTCGCTGTCCGAGGCGTCCAACGTGCGCGCAGTCGTCATGGACGCGCTGGGCCGGGAGGTGGCGGTCGTGCTGGACGGCGCGGTGTCGGCGGGCGAGCGCGTCGTGGGCGTGGAGACGGGGGCGTGGCCGGCGGGCGTGTACGTGGTGCGGGTGACGTCCGGGGCTCGGGTGGCGACGGCGCGGCTGGTGGTGGCGCGGTAGCAGGGCATCAGGCCGGCACGAGGCGCACGAACCGCCGCTTGCCGACCTTGAGCACGACGGGCCCGGCGGGCACCTCGACCGTCGCCTGCGGGTCCGTCACGACCTCGCCCGCGAGCCGCACGCCGCCCTGCGCGACGAGCCGCCGCGCCTCGCCGTTTGACGCTGCGAAGCCGGCGCGGACGATCACGTCGACGATGCCGACGGGCGCGTCGAGCGTCAGCTCGTCCATCTCGTCGGGCTCGTCCTTGCGGATCACGGTCCGCTCGAAGTGCGCGCGCGCCTCGGCCGCGGCCGCCTCGCCGTGGTACGTCGCGACGATGTTGAGCGCGAGGTCGTGCTTTGCGTCGCGCGGGGTGGCAGCCGCCTGCTCGGCGAAGGCCGGCAGATCCGCCGTCGGAATGGACGATGCGAGTTCGGCGTAGCGCCCGATGAGCGCGTCCGGTACGGAGAGCAGCTTGCCGTACATGTCGGCCGGCGCGTCCGTGAGCCCGATCGCGTTGTCGAGCGACTTGGACATCTTCTGAACGCCGTCGGTGCCTTCGAGGATGGGCAGCGTGAGGCAGACCTGCGGCGACTGGCCGGCGGCCTCCTGGAGCGCGCGGCCCATGAGCAGGTTGAACGTCTGGTCCGTGCCCCCCAACTCGACGTCGGCCTCGAGGTGGACCGAGTCCTGGCCCTGCGCGAGCGGGTAGAGGAACTCGTGGAGCGAGATCGGCTCGCCGCCGCGGTAGCGGTTCTGGAAGTCGTCGCGCTCGAGCATCCGCGCGACGGTGACGTTCGAGGCCAGCCGGACGACGTCGGCGAAGGTCATCGTGCCGAGCCAGTCGCCGTTGTGGACGACCGTCAGCTTGGCCGGGTCGGTGTCGAGCACGAGCGCGGCCTGCTCGAAGTACGACTGCCCGTTGGCGCGCGCCTCGGCGGTCGTCAGCGCCGGCCGCGTCTTGGACTTGCCCGACGGGTCGCCGATGGTCGCCGTGAAGTCGCCGACGATGAGGACGGCGCGGTGGCCGGCGTCCTGGAACTGGCGCAGCTTGCGCAGCACGACCGCGTGGCCGAGGTGGAGGTCCGGCCGCGACGGGTCGCAGCCGAGCTTGACCGTGAGCGGCGTGCCGGTCTTGGCGCTCTCAGCGAGGCGGGCGGCAAGGCCGCCGGCGGGCAGGGCGTCCGCGACGCCGCGCATGAGGTCGGCGAGCGTGTCGTCGAGGTCCATCAGAATGCAGTTTGGAGATTGGAGTGTGAAGAGCGGGCAGGCTGGAGCGAGTCCATGGACGAGCGTCGAGATGCGACCTCTCCAAACGTCTAACTCCCAATGCCCATCACTCGGCGTCGCCGCCCTTGCGGATGCGGTCCAGCGAGCGCTTGGAGTCGCGGTCGGCGATGGCGTCGCGCTTGTCGTGGGCCTTCTTGCCCTTGCCGAGGGCGATCTCGACCTTGGCGCGGCCGCCCTTGAAGTACATCCGCGTCGGGACGATGGTGTAGCCCTTGGCCTCGGTGCCCTTGCGGAGCTTGGCGATCTCGGGCTTGTTGAGCAGCAGGCGGCGCTTGCGCGTCGGGACGTGCTCGGCGACGCCGCCGTGGGTGTACGGCGCGACGTAGAGGTTGACGAGGTCGACGCCGTCGCGGGCGAGCATCACGAAGGCGTCCTGCATGTTGGCCGTGCCGGCGCGGAGCGACTTGACCTCGGAGCCGGTGAGCACGATGCCGGCCTCGAAGCGGTCTTCGAGGGCGAAGTCGTAGCGGGCGCGGCGGTTGGAGACGATATCGGCCATGGGGCGGGTCGGCGGGGGCAGGAGTCTACGGCGGATCGCCGCCCGGCGATCCGCGCGCGGGGCGCTGACGCCCCGGTGTCAGCGGGGCACGCGACCATGCGGCCCGTAGCTTGCCCTGCCCCACCGTGCCCGCCGTGACCGACGCCCCCGCTCCCACCCTCAGCTCCGACGCGTTTGCGCCGGGCGGGGCCGTCGAGACGGCGCTGACGCGCTACTTCGGCTTCGGCGCGCTGCGGCCGGGCCAGGAGGACGCGCTGCGGCCGGTCGTCGAGGGCCGCGACGCGCTGATCGTGATGCCGACCGGCGCGGGCAAGAGCCTCATCTACCAGCTCGGCGCGCTGCTGCAGCCGCGCGGCGTGACGGTCGTGGTGAGCCCGCTCATCGCGCTGATGAAGGACCAGGTGGACTCGCTCCGCGCGCGCGGCATCGCGGCGGCGTTCGTCAACTCGTCGCAGACGCAGGCCGAGCAGCGCGAGGTGCTCGACGACCTGCGCGCCGGGCGGCTGACGATGATCTACGCCGCGCCCGAGCGCCTCCGCGTGCCCAGCTTCGCGCGGACGCTCCGCGAGGCGCACGTCGCGCTGCTCGCCGTGGACGAGGCGCACTGCGTGAGCCAGTGGGGCCACGACTTCCGGCCGGACTACCTGCACGTCGCGAGCGCGCGCGAGGCGATGGGCGGGCCGCCGTGCGTCGCGCTGACGGCCACGGCGACGCCGCGCGTCCAGAAGGACATCGCGGCCCAGCTGAACCTCCACGACCCGGACCGCCTCGTCACCGGCTTCAACCGCCCGAACCTCTTCTTCGAGGTCCGGAGCACGCCCGGCGCGGCCGAGAAGAAGCAGGCCCTCGCAGCGTTCCTGGCCGAGCACGAGGGCGAGGCCGGCCTCTTCTACGTCTCGACGCGCAAGGAAGCCGACAAGCTCACCCGGCTCGTCCGGGAGGTGAGCGGCCGGCCGTGCGAGATGTACCACGCCGGCCTGCCCGACGCCGAGCGGAGCGACGTCCAGGACCGCTTCCTCTCGGGCCGACTCGACCTCGTCGTCGCGACCAACGCGTTCGGGATGGGCGTGGACCGCGGCGACGTCCGCTTCGTGGCGCACTGGGCGATCCCGCCGAACCTGGAGTCCTACTACCAGGAGGCCGGCCGCGCCGGGCGCGACGGCAAGCCCGCCCGCGCCGTCCTGTTCTACGCCCCGCAGGACCGCATGCTGCGCGAGTGGTTCATCGAGCAGTCCGCGCCCAAGATCGACGACGTCCGCGCGCTGTGGCACGCGCTCGAGCGCCGGGCGGATCAGGACGACCTCGCGCGGGGCGAGCCGGACGAGGTCTCGGAGGCCGCGGGCCGGCACCCGGTCGGCGGGCGCGTCGCGCTCAACATCGTCGAGAAGTCCGGGCTGGCCGAGCGCCTCGAGGACGAGGGCCAGAGCCGCGTGTGGCGCATCCATCCGTGGCAGGAGCGCGACGCCCGCGCCGCGCTCGCGGCGTCGGACACGCATGCGGACGGCAAGACGGCGGAGCTCGAGTCCATCGTCGGCTACGCGCAGACCGGCGACTGCCGCCGCCGCACCATCCTCGACCACTTCGGCGACGACGCCGAGACCGACGTCGCGCCCGAGATCTGCTGCGACGCCTGCGTCATGCGCGGCCGCCTCCGCGCGCGGCCCGACGAGATCCCGGCCTTCGACGCGCTCTCGATGAGCGCCCGCATCGGCATCGGCCTCCTCGACGCCGTGCGGCGGATGAACTGGCCCGTCGGGCGGCTCACGATGTCCAAGATCCTCGCCGGCTCGCAGGCCAAGGGCATGGACAAGTACGTCAAGCACCCGTATTTCGGGCGGCTGCAGACGCTCGGGCAGGCCGAGATCGACCGTCTCTACAAGCAGCTCCTGCTCTCGAACTACCTCCGCCTCGGCGGCGGCGAGTACCCGATCGTCGAGCTGACGCCGCTCGGCGCGCAGGCGCTCGCGCACCGCGAGGACGTCGGGTTGCAAGTGGCGGCCTATGGCGCGCCGCGCGCGCGGTCGTCGGGGTCGAGCGGCTCGGGCAGCAGCGCCGCGTCGGACGTCGCGCTGGACGCCGATGGCGAGGCGCGCTTCGAGACGCTCCGCGCGTGGCGGACCGAGCAGGCGCGCGAGCGCGAGGTCCCGCCCTACGTCGTCTTCTCGGACAAGACGCTGCGCGCGCTCGCCGCCGCCCGCCCGCGCTCGACCGACGCCCTCCTCGCCGTGTCCGGCATCGGCCCGGGCAAGGCGGACCTCTACGGCCGCGACCTCCTCGCGCTGCTCAACTGAGCGCCTCGCGGAAGGCGTCGGGCACGGAGACGGGGCGGCGCGTCTCCATCGAGACCGTCACCATCGTCGTCTTCGCCTCGAGTACGGCGTCGCCCGCGAGCGTCGCGCCGTGCGCGGACAGGGTGTACGAGCTCCGCCCGACGTCGGCGACGGTGACGGTCAGGTCCAGATAGTCGCCCGGCGTGAGCGGGCGCAGGAGGTCCATCTCGACGCGCCGCGCCGGCGGGACGACGCCGAGCGCGCCCAGGCGGGCGACGAAGCTCGGGGCGAAGCGCGTGTCGAGAAACAGGAAGAACGCGCCGGCGATGTAGTCGCCGTAGCGCGGCGTGTAGACGATGCCGGCCGGGTCGCAGTCGCCGAAGGCCACGCGGCGGCGGACGACGAACGGGGCGAGCGAGACGACGGCCTCGGTGGCGGGGAGCGTGGCGGGGAGCGTGGCGGGGAGCGGATCGGACATGCGCGGTGCAGAATGGACGGGCAGCTTAACGCCGTTAACTGGGGGCGACCGGCCTCCCGGACGATCCGGCTCGGTGTGGGCGACTCCTCCCGTCGCGATCTTGACCCGGTCGCGCCCGACGCCGGCACACCCCGCGCTCTCCCCTGTTCAGCATGACACGCCTGCTTCTCGCCCTCGTCCTCATGCTCCCGCTCGCTGCGTCGGCGCAGGACGCCGACCCGGTCGTCCTCGTCGTCCACGGCGGAGCGGGCGCGCTGCACCGCGGCGGCTACACGCCGGAGCAGGACGCCGCCATTCGCGCTGCCGTCACCGTCGCCCTCCGCGCAGGTCACGTCGCACTCGCCGAAGGCCGTCCCGCGCTCGACGCCGTCGGCATCGCCATCGAAGGCCTCGAGGACGACTCGCTGTTCAACGCCGGCCGCGGGGCCGTCCTCACGGCTGACGGCACGGCCCGGCTCGACGCCTCAGTCATGGACGGCGCAACCGGAATGGCTGGAGCGGTAACCGGGCTGCGGACGGTCCGCCACCCGATCCGCCTCGCCCGCGCCGTCATGGAGCAGTCGCCGCACGTGATGCTCGCCGGCGACGGCGCTGAAGCGTTCGCGCGGCAGCACGGGATGGAGACGATGCCGCCCGAGTGGTTCGTCACTGCCAGGTCCCGCCGGGCGCTCGCCGCGGCGCAGGCCCGCGAAGAGACCGGCGCGCTCCCGACGCCCGCGCAGATGACGGGCACGGTCGGCGCCGTCGCCCTCGACATGGCCGGCCACCTCGCCGCCGGGACGTCCACGGGCGGCATGACCAACAAGCGGTGGGACCGCATCGGCGACGCGCCGGTCATCGGCGCCGGCACGTTCGCCGCGGACTCGACGGTGGGCGTCTCGGCGACGGGCCACGGCGAGTACTTCATCCGCCTCTCGGTCGCCCGCGACATCCACTCGCGCGTCGCCTACCTCCGCGAATCGACGGCCGAGGCCTCGCGCCACGTCGTCCACGAGACGCTGACGCGGGCGGGCGGCACGGGCGGCGTCATCGTCCTCGACCGGCAGGGGCGCGCATCGACGCCGTTCAACACGGCGGGCATGATCCGTGGAACGATCACCCGCAGCGGCCACGTCGAGACGGCCATCTACGCCGACGAGCCGCTCGGGCAGCCGTAGCACCCGAGCGGCTCGCCGTGTTTTGTCCGAGTCGACTCAGACTGCGCGCGTCCTGAGCGCGTCGCGGATCTCGGTCAGCAGCTGCTGGTCCGCCGTCAGCTCCGGCGGGCCGGGCGTATCGGCGACATCGGCCGTGACCTTCTTCTGGAGGCCGTTCACCCACTTCACGATCAGGAAGACCGAGAACGCGACGATCAGGAACGAGATGACCGTGTTGGCGAACGCGCCCCACGCCATCACGACGGCGCCGGCCGCATTGGCCGCCTCGAGCGACTCGTAGGGCCCGACCGGCGTACCCTCCTTCAGGACCGAGAACAGGTTCGAGAAGTCGACGCCGCCGAGCAGCAGCCCGATCGGCGGCATGATGATCTGCTCGACGAGGCTCGTGACGATGCTGCCGAACGCGGCACCGATGATGAGGCCGACCGCAAGGTCGATGGCGTTGCCCTTGATGGCGAACTCCTTGAACTCCTTCCACATGGGATCCGGGGGCTGGACGAGAGTCGCAAGATCGGCCCGGAGCCGCGCCAGCGCCTGACTTATCGCACGACGATGAACCGGAGCGCGTCGGCGTCCGGCACGGCGGCGAAGTAGACGCCGGCTGGCAGGTCCGGCACGCGGACGACCGCCGTGCCCGGCGAGAGGGTCCACGTCGCGACGCGGCGGCCGCGTACGTCGACGACATCGACGTCGATCGGGCGGTCCGAGGCCGACTGGATGGTGAGCGCCGTCCCGGGGCGGGCGATGGTCGGGAAGAGGCGCCACGTGCCGGCCGTGCCCGGCGCCGGCGCCTGCGCCGACGCCGTGGCAAAGGCGGCGACGGCGTCGATGACGCCCCAGCCGAGCTCGTTGTCCGGGGCCGTCGCGCGGCTGCCAGTGCGGCGGAGCGCGTCGCGGATCTGGATCGGCGTCAGGCTCGGCCGCGCGCCGATCATCTGCGCGACGACGCCCGCGACCATCGGCGTGGCGTACGACGTGCCGCCGCCGAACTGCGCGCCGCCGCCAGGCTCCGCGACGTACACCCGGTCACCGAGCGCGGCAACGTCGGGCTTGATGCGGCCATCGAAGGTCGGGCCGAAGGACGAGAACGAGGCGCGGGTGCGCGTGCTCGTCGCCGCGCCGACGGTGATGACCGAGTCGGCGTCGGCCGGGGCGGCGATGTAGCGCCACGCGCTGTTGCCCTCGTTGCCGGCCGCGACGACGACGGCGACGCCGAGCGATACCGCGATGTCGGCCGCGCGCGTGACGAGCGTCGTGTTGCCGTCCATGTTGGCATACGTGAAGTCGCCCTGGCCCGGGTCGAACGTCGTGTAGCCGAGCGAGACCGAGACGACGTCGGCGCCCTGCTGCTCCATCCACTCCAGCCCGGCGACGAAGGCGTCCTCCTCAGCGTGCGTCTCGGTCGGGGCGAACTCGGTCGTGCCCGCGAGGACGTCCGCGCCGTAGGCAGGCCCGACGAGCTGTCCGTCCTGCAGGCCGAGCGCAATCGAGCTCGTCGCGAGCCCATGGAAGTTGGTCTGCGTCCCCCCGATAAAGTCCTGGACACCGCGCAGACGTCCCGCCGCCGGGATGTGCGACATGGCGGGGTGCGTGAAGTCGAAGCGCGTGTCGAGGATGCCGAACAGGACGCCCGCGCCGCGGCGGCCGGCGTCGAGCGCGGCGTCGGCGCGGACGAACGAGAGCTGGGCGGCGGACGGCCCGTAGAGCACGAACACGGGCGAGACGGGCGGCGCGGCGACGGGCGCGGCCGAGGCGACGGCGTCGTTCTCGATGAGCCGGGCGGTTCGGCGCACCTCGCGCACGCCGGGCAGGTCGGCCACGGTCGCGGCCTGCGCCGGCGTCAGGTCGGCGGAGACGGCCCCGAGCCAGCGGCTCGCGAAGCGCGGCGCGACGCCCATCGCCGCGAGCCCGTCGAGGATGGCCGGGCTCACGCCACGGTCCGGGTGCGCCGGCGCGTGGACCGACCCGCGAAGCGCGCGGCGCGCCTCGGCACGCGGCGTCGGGACGGACTCGGCGCCACCCACCGTCCCGGCGACGATCCAGTAGCGCGCGGCGTCCTGCGCGCGGGCGGCCGGCAGGAGCAGGAGGACGACGGCTCCGAGCAGGATCAGGCGAGCGGACACAGGGGCAGCGGCAGATGTGCGCCCATGGTACGACGGCCCGGCCAGAGCGCGCACGACGGGCAAGACCCGGGCAGCGTTCTGACGGTCCTCGGCTCCGCCCTGCCGAGCGACCGGGCACACCGGCGAGGCGTCCCGATGCGGCGTGCGGCACCGTCTCCAGGTGGACGCGGTGCCGACCTCAATGTGCGACGTCAGCTGCGTCGCGGGAGGGCGAGCGCGCTGTGTCCGAGCCGTGACGTCTGAATCAGGTCGACTCAGACAGAGTTGGAATGGCGTCCACCGGCGGGGAGCTCGAGCACGGCCGAGGCGGGGAACTCGAGCACGAACCGCGCGCCCTCGTGCCCCTCCGGCCCGCCCGCGGACTCCACGCGGGCCGAGCCCCCGGTCGTCTCCATGATCCGCGCGACGAGCGCGAGCCCGATGCCCGTCCCGTCGCCCTCGCCGCCCAGGCGCTGGAACAGCTCGAACACCTTGTCGCGGTAGCTGTCGGGCACGCCCGGCCCGTCGTCCTCGACGAGCAGGCGCAGGCCGCCGCCGCGGCCGGGCTCGGCGCGGACCGTGATGCGCGTCCCGCCGCCGCCGAGGCCGTACGTGACGGCGTTGGCGAGCAGGTTCTCGACGACCTCGCCGAGCCGGCGGTCGTCCGCCAGCACGGTCCCGAGGCTGGGTGCGACGTCGAGCGTGCCCCCGGCCGCCTCGACACGCGGACCGAACGCCTCGGCGAGCCCGCCCACGAGCGCATCGAGTTCAACCGGCGCTGCGTCGCCGGTGACGCGGCCGGCACGGCTGAGGTGCAGCAGGTCGCCGATGAGGCGGCCCATGCGGTCGGCGGCGCCGAGGACGCGGTCCGCCGAGGCCAGCGCACGGTCGGTCTGGCCCGCCGTCACCTGGCCTTTGAGCAGCCCGAGAAAGCCCGTGATCGTGACGAGCGGCGATTTGAGGTCGTGCGAGATGGTGTACGCGAACTGCTCCATCTCGACATTCTTGCGCCGCAGCGCCTCCTCGGCTTCGCGGCGGTCGGTGACGTCGAAGCTCAGCCCGAACATGCGGACCGGCGTGCCGCTCGCGTCGCGGACGATGCGGCCGCGGTTGGCGGTCCACCGGACGTGCCCGCCGGGGCGGACGATGCGGAACTCGGCGGTGTAGTCGTCCTCCTCGGCGAGCGTCCGCTCCACCTCGGCCTGCAGCGCCGGCAGGTCATCCGGGTGAACGAGCCGGTCGTAGAACGTCACGACGGACTCGACCTCGTCCTGGCCCGAGCCCCAGAGCCGGTAGGCGCGGTCGTCGCCGTCGAGGCGGTCCGCGGCGATGTCCCATTCCCACGTGCCCATGCCTCCACCCTCGAGCGCGATGCGGTGGCGTTCCTCGCTCTGGCGCAGGCGTTCGAGCGCAGCGTCGCGCTCGGCGAGCAGCGCCCGGCGCTCGGTCACGTCCTCGATCGTGCCCACCATCGAGACCGCCCGGCGCGCGTCCGCGGTGCCTACGAACGTCGTCCGGGCTGTCGAGCGGACCCAGCGGCGGGGCTCGGTCTGGGTCTGGAACTCCAACTCGACGCGCCCGTCGCCTGCCGGGTCGGTGGCAGCCGCGACAGCGGCCTGTACGGCGGGGAGGTCGTCCGGGTGGACGATGCGGGCAAACGCCTGCGTCATCGTGAGCGCCTCGCCGTCAGAGATGCCGAAGATCTCGCAGGTGCGCTCGTCCTGGGTGCCGGCGTCCGTGGCCGGGTCCCACGTCCACAGGCCGAGGCGGGCCGCGTCGAGCGCGAGCCGGGCCTGGGCCTCGCTCGCGCGCAGCGCTTCCTCCGCCTCCTTCTGCTCGTGGACGTCCACATTGGCTCCGAACCACTTGACGACCGTGCCGTCGTCGAGTTGAGCATCGGCGCGCGCGATGTGCCAGCGGTAGGACTGGTCGCCTGCGTGGAGAAGGCGGAACTCGACCTGATAGGGCTCGCCCGTGGCCAGCGAGTGCCCCCAGCGCTCGCCGACGAGCGACAGGTCGTCCGGGTGGACGGCGTCCTGCCAGCCCGAGCCGATCATGGCCTCGGCCGAGCGGCCGAAGTAGTCCGAGACGTAGCGGTTGACATAGTCGAGGTTGCCGTCGGGCTCCGCCGTCCAGATCTGCTGCTGGAGCGACTCCGAGAGGAATCGGTAGCGCGCCTCGCTGGCCTGGAGCGCGGCCTCGGCCTGTTTGCGTGCCGTGACATCCGTGAAGAGGATCGCGACACGCGTGCTCCCGTCGCCGCCGAGGCGCGTCGCGCGCGCGTTGTACCAGCGGCCGAGCGCCTCGGCGTGGCTCTCGAAGTGCACCGGCACGCCGGTCGTGGCGACGCCCCCATACATGTCGAACCAGTGCTGCTCGAGGTCCGGGGCGATCTCGCGCATCGTGCGCCCGGAGCCGCTAAATCCGGCCTGCTCCTCGAACGCAGGGTTCGTCTCGACGAAGCGGTAGTCGACGGGCTGGCCGTCGTCGTCGAAGACCATATCGATGACGCAGAAGCCGTCGTTGATGGACTCGACGAGGACGCGGTAGCGCTCGTTGCTCGTGCGAATCGACTCCTCGGCACGCTTGCGCGCAGTGACGTCGGCGAAGTAGACCGAGAGGCCGCCGGAGAACGGGTACGCGCGGACGGCGAAGTGGCGGTCCAGCGGCTCGAAGAAGGCGTCGAACTCGGCGACCTCACCCGTCGCGACGGCCTGCTGGTACGCCTCCCAGAACGGGGTCCCGACAGCCTCCGGGAACTCGTCCCACACGACCTTGCCGACGAGGTCGGCGGGCGCGCGCTCGAGCAGCGGCTCCGCCTGCGGGTTGACGTAGGTGAAGCGCCAGTCGCGGTCAAGCGCGAAGAAGGCGTCGGTGATCGACGAAAGGACTTCGGACGCGCGGAGCGCGCCGGGCTCCGTCGGTAGCCCGAACGTCACGAGCATGCGGCCCTCGCCGAGCGGGACCGCTACGCCGGCGTCGAGGCACGCGCACGCCGGCACCGTGACGGGTGCGCCCGTGGCGCGCGCCTGAGCGACGGCCGGCCCGATCACGCCGAGCGCCGCCGACGCGCCGATCAAGGTGCCCACGGCGTCGTCGCAGGCCAGGGCCAGTGCCTCGTTGACGTCCTCGATGCGGTCGCTGGCATCGAGGACGAGCAGGGGGGTCGGCGCGCTCCGGAGCGCCGCGTCGAGAGTGGACAAGCAGTCGGCCGGTAGGGACCCGAAAAGGTACTCCCTGAGCCGACCAGGCTGGCCGGGAACGGGGCGTCCTGTCCCGCTCCTCAGCCTTCTCCCGAGGTGCGATGGCCCGACGACCGGGGCGCGAGCTCCGCGATCTCCGGCCGGCGGCCCGCCCACGGGCGGGCGTCTTCGAGCTGTGCTGCCAGGCGCAGCAGGAGCGCCTCCTCGGCCGGCCGGGCGACGAACTGCACGCCGACGGGCAGGCCGCGCGGGGCGCCGGGCCGCGGCTCGGTGTGGTGCAGCGGGACCGACATCGCCGGCAGGCCCGTGAGGTTGGCGAGCTGCGTGAACGGTGTCGCGGCGAGGCGTTCGTCCAGGATCTGGTCCACGAAACGGGTTTTGCTGAGCAGGCCTGCGGCCCGCGTCGCGATCGTCGTCCGCATCAGCGCGCGCTCGGCCCGCGTCGGCGCCTGCGCGCCGATGAGCGACGGCAGCGCGGCGACGGTCGGCGTGAGGTACAGGTCGTACGTCTGGTGAAAGCGGCCCATCGCGCGGCCGAACGTGTTCCACCGGCTCCACGCCTCGACGTAGCGCGCGGCCGGGATGCCGTCGCCGATGGCGCCGAGAAAGCGCGTCGTGAGCTCGGTCCGCCGGCGCGACCGGCCCTCGGCCTCGAGCCCTCGCAGCGTCGCCGCGACGACGCCGAAGTACATCGTGAAGTACGACGTCGCGAGCGCCCGTCCGTCGACGTCAGGCTCGGCGAGCTCGACGTCGTGGCCGAGCCCGGCGAGCGTTTCCGCCGCCTCTTCCGCCGCCCGCACGCACGCCGGGTCCACGGGCGTCCCGATGGGCGAGCGCGTCGAGAGGCCGATGCGCAGACGTCCCGGCTCGCGGCCGACCTCGTCGGCGAAGGGCGCGATGGGGCGCGAGAGCGCGACCGGGTCGCCGGGGGCCGGGCCGCACACGGCGTCGAGGAGGGCCGCGGCGTCACGGACGCTCCGGGTGACGGCGAGGCTCGCCGACGCGCCATGCCACGCCTCGCCCTCGTCCGGCCCCACCGGGACGCGCCCCCGCGTCGGCTTGAGGCCGAAGAGGCCGCAGAAGCTCGCCGGGATCCGGATCGAGCCGCCGCCGTCGCTCGCGTCCGCCATCGGCACGATCCGCGCGGCGACGGCCGCCGCCGCGCCGCCGGACGAGCCGCCCGCCGACCGGTCTGGCGCCCACGGGTTGCGCGTCGGCCCGAACGCCTGGGGCTCAGTCGTGCCCATGAGCCCGAACTCAGGCGTCGACGTCTTGCCGATGATCACGAGGCCGGCAGCGCGGTACCGGGCGACGAGGTCGGCGTCGTGGTCTGGGACGACGTCGCGAAGCGCCCTGGATCCGCTGCGAAACGGCATGCCCGCAACCGGGTGCACGAGGTCCTTGATCGGAAACGGGACGCCGCGGAACGGTCCGTCCGGCGCGGCGCAGGCCGCTCCCTCAGCGTCTACCGAGGACGCGACGTGCGGGAACGCGTTGAGCGCCGGGTTGCGGGAGGCGAGGCGAACCATCGCGGCGCGCGTCGGCTCGGCCACGTCGAGGTCGCCGGAGCGGACGCGGGCAGCGAGATCGGTCGCGTCGAGGTCGTCGTAGTCGGTCACGGGATCGGGCGCAGGTGGAGGCGGCAAGATGCACCCGACGGTGGACCACGTGCCCTTCCCGAACGTGAGCGCGCCCCCGCCGGCCCCGGCCAGAGCGGGCGCGCAGAGCGTCACCCGACGGGGGGCGAAGCGGCGGCCCCGGCCCCGGTCGCCGCCGCGTCCGCCGCGGTCGTCGTCCGAGCGCGGCGGGCGGTTGGCGCGGCGCTCGCGGTCCGCCTCCTTCTCCTCCTCGGTCATCTCGGCGAGGAACGGCTTGCGCGTGACGCGCAGCCTGCCGCCGTCGCGGACCTTGGCGTCGCGCCGTTCCAGAACCGCGACAACAAGGATTGACATCACCAGCCGTTCGGCCGTACCCTGCCCTCTCACGCGCCTCCGCCCGACATGAACGTCTCGCTCACGCCCGACCTCGAACGCTTCACCCGCACGCTCGTCGAGGGCGGCCGCTACAACTCGGCCTCCGAGGTCGTCCGCTCGGGCCTGCGGCTGCTCGAGGAGCGCGAGGCGCGCGCCGCGGACCTGCGGCGGCTCATCGCCGACGGACTCGAAAGCGGACCGGCCGTCTCGGTGACGCGAGAGGACCTGCGCGCACGCCTCGGCGAGCGGATGGACGCGCTTCGCGGCGAGGTCGAACACGGCGAGCGCCCGGCGCAGGGTGGGCCGGACGCGATCACGGTCTAGCGTGCGCGCCTTCGACCTCCTCCCCGCCGCCCTCGACGACGTGCTCAGCCTCGCCGCGTTCGCGAGCGAGTACAGCGACGCCGCGCGGGACACGCTCACCGACGGCCTCTTCGACGCCTTCGAGCGGATCGCCGACTTTCCGGGCTTGGGCCGCGACCGGAGCACCCTCGCGCCAGGCTTGCGCAGCTTCCCGGTGAACCGGCTCCGAGCGACCGTCTTCTACACCGAGACTCCAGGCACCGACGGTGCCATCCTGATCGTGCGCGTGCTGCGGCAGGAGCGCCACGTGGACCCGGACGCCTTTCAGTAGAGCCGACTGAGCATTGGCGGACACCAGCGAAGCGGACCGACGCCATGCCGGCGGCCGTAGCGAGGCGCACAGCATAGACGCCTGCCGGCCGACGTGCCGAGCGGCCTCAGGCTGAACGCAGGCGCGCCCGCCCCGGCCGAAGCCAGAGCGGGCGCGCAGGTCGCCGAGGCGCTCGGTCGAGCACGTCGGTGAGGCCGATCTATCGACGGCCTCGGCCGCGGTCACCGCCGCCGTTGCGGTCGCCGCCACGGCCACCACGGTCGCCGCCGCGCCCGCCGCGGTCGTCGTCCGAGCGCGGCGGGCGGTTGGCGCGGCGCTCGCGGTCCGCCTCCTTCTCCTCCTCGGTCATCTCGGCGAGGAACGGCTTGCGCGTGACGCGCAGCTTGCCCCCGTCGCGGACCTCGATGAGCTGGACCTCGAACTTGTCGCCGATCTGGACGAGGTCGGCCGGATCGTTGACGAAGCCGTGCGCCATCTCCGAGACGTGCAGCATGGCCTCCTTGCCCGGCATGATCTCCATGATCGCGCCGAACGGGAGCAGGCCCTTGACCGTGCCCTCGTAGGTCTCACCGACCTCCGGCTGGGACACGATGCCGCGGATGATGTCGACGGCGTGGTGCGCCATCTCCATGTTCGGGGCGGCGACGGTGACGTAGCCCTTGCCCTCGCGCTCCTCGATGTTGACCTGGGCGCCGGTGTCGGCCTGGATGCCCTTGATGATCTTGCCGCCCGGCCCGATGATGGCGCCGATGAAGTCCTGGTCGATGACGACCTGGATGAGGCGCGGTGCCGTGGGCGAGATCTCCTCGCGAGCCTCCGGCATCGTCTTCGCCATCTCGCCGAGGATGTGCTGGCGGCCGGCCTTCGCCTGGTCGAGCGCCTGTCGCATCGTGTCCATCGAGAGGCCGGCGATCTTGATGTCCATCTGGCAGGCCGTGATGCCGTCCGCGGTGCCACAGAGCTTGAAGTCCATGTCGCCGAGGTGGTCCTCGGTGCCGAGGATGTCGCTC
>JBBSUZ010000032.1:0-16273 GCA_038233965.1 Rhodothermales bacterium
CAAGGAGAAGACGCAGGAGGAGTTCTTCCACATCTTCAACGAGCTCCACCAGACCGGCCGCCAGATCGTCCTCTCGACGGACCGCCCGCCGCGCGACATCGCGGGCATCGAGGAGCGCCTGCTCTCGCGCTTCCAGTGGGGCCTCTCCGCGGACGTCCAGATGCCCGAGCTCGAGACGCGCATCGCCATCCTCAAGCGCCGCGCGACCGACGATGGCACGCGCGTCCGCGAGGACGTCATCGAGTACGTCGCGACACACGTCAAGTCCAACATCCGGGAGCTCGAGGGCGCGCTCATCCGGCTGCAGGCGCACGCCGCGCTGACGAGCCGCGAGATCGACCTCGAGCTCGCCCGTGAGGTCCTGCGCGACCTCATAAAAGAGTCCCGCCCGACGCTCTCCGTCGAGGAGATCCAGCGGGTCGTGTGCGACTACCTCAAGATCCCCGAGGACCTCGTCCGCGCGCGTACGCGCAAGCGCGAGATCGTCCAGGCGCGACAGATCGCGATGTACTTCGCGAAGCAACTCACCAAGCACTCGCTGAAGTCGATCGGCTCGCACTTCGGCAACCGCGACCACTCCACCGTGATTCACGCCGTGCAGTCCGTCTCGGACCAGATCGACACGGACCCGAGCTTCCGCGAGATGGTCTCGGCGGTCCGCAAGAAGCTCGACATCCAGCAGCGGTAGAGGAGGGCGGAAGGCAGAGGGCGGTCGGGCCGCGCCTTTTCTGCCCTCCGACTTCCGCCTCCATTTTCGGGGGGCACCATCGCGCCGATACTGCGTTCCAGACCCTTCGCCAAGCCCTCCCGACCGATGAAGTTCACCGTCCCCAGCGCCGAGCTGCTCCGCGCCCTCTCGACCGTCAACGGGGCGGTGCCAACCAAGAGCACGCTGCCTATCCTCGAGTGCGTGCTGTTCGAGCGCGACGGCGAGGCGCTCGTGCTCTCCGCGACGGACCTCGAGGTCTCCATCGTGCAGCGCCTCGACGTGCGCTTCGAGTCCAACGGCGACGCGGGCACGAAGCCGCGCGTGGCTGTCCCGGCGCGTCGCCTCTTGGACACGCTCCGCGCACTCCCCGGCCTGCCCGTGACTGTCACGACCGATGGGACGTTCAACGTCGAGCTCACGACGGACCAGGGGCGTTACAAGATGGTCGGCTTCGACGGCGCTGACTACCCCGCGCTGCCGAGCCTTGAGGGCGCAACCGTCGTCGAGACGACGGGCGCGCTCGTGAAGCGGGCGATCGACAAGACGGCCTTCGCCGCGAGCCGCGACGCGCTCCGGCCGGCCATGATGGGCGTCCTCTTCCAGATCCGCCCCGACGGCTCGACGATCGTCGCGACGGACGGCCACCGGCTCGTCCGCATGATCACGACCGAGATCACGGCGGCCGAGCCGCTCGACGTGATCGTGCCCGAGAAGGCGCTCTCGCTCGCGCGGAAGGCGGCGACGGACGGCGCGTGCACGCTGCGCACGGCCGGCGGCTACGTGAGCTTCGACTTCGGCGAGACGCAGGTCTCGGGCCGCCTCATCGAGGACCCGTACCCGAACTACGAGGCCGTCATCCCGGTCGAGAACGAGAAGACGCTGACGGTCGGCCGCGAGGCGCTGCTCGCCGCCGTGCGCCGCGTCGCGCTGTACTCGTCCAGCACCACGCACCAGATCCGCCTGTCGCTCTCGTCCGACGCGCTCGACGTGTCCGCCGAAGACGTCGAGCGGGCGTCGGAGGCCAAGGAGCGCGTCCTGTGCGACTACTCGGCCGAGGCACTCGAGATCGGCTTCAACTCGCAGTACCTCCTCGAGGTGCTCCAGAACGTCGACGGCGAGGACACGGTGTTCGAGTTCTCGTCGCCCAACCGGGCCGGCGTCGTGCACCCGGCCGAGGCGGCCGAAGGCGAGGACCTGCTGATGCTGATCATGCCGGTGATGCTCAACACGTACGCGTGACGTGACGTCCGCGGCGCTCCACGTGCTGACGGTGCCGGGCTGGGGCAACTCGGGCCCGGACCACTGGCAGACGCTCTGGGAGCGCGACCGCCCGCACACGCGCCGCGTCGAGCAGGTCGACTGGGACCAGCCGGACCGCTCGGCGTGGCTCTCGCGCCTCGACGCGGCCGTCCGTGGGGCGGCCGGCCCGGTCGTGCTCGTCGGGCACAGCCTCGGGGCCGTTGCCGCAGCCGTGTCCACGAGCGAGCCTGGCCGGGTCGCCGGCCTGTTTCTCGTCGCCCCGGCCGACACGGAGGCGCCGGACGCCATCGCGCCCGTCCGCGACTTCGGCCCGATGCCGACGGGTGTGCTGCCCGTTCCGTCCGTCCTCGTCGCGAGCACGGACGATCCGTACCTGAGCCTCGACCGGGCGACGGCGCTCGCGGAGGTGTGGGGCAGCGAGTTGCAGATCGTGCCGGGCGGCGGGCACCTCAACACCGCGTCCGGGCACGGCCAGTGGCCCGACGGCCTCCGGATGCTCGACGCGCTCTGCGCCCGCTTGGGCGCGGAATGACGGACCGCTAGGCAGAACGACGAGGCGGGAAACCACATGCTCCGGGCGCACATACACCGCGCCCCGATCCGCCGCCCGCCATGCCCGAAGGCCCAGAGGTCCGCCGAGCCGCGGACACGCTCCACGACGCCCTCGCCGGCACGACGATCACGGCGTTCTCGGCGCGCACCAAGGCCGCGAAAGCGTGGCTGGCCGAGCACCCGGACGTCTTTCCCGGCCGCACCGTCGCCCGGGTCTGGAGCCACGGCAAGATCCTCGTCGGGCAGACCGAGCCGGATGCTGCTGGCGAGGCGGCGTTTTTCTCGTCGCACTTCATGATGTGGGGCCGCTGGCACGTCGTAGACCCGACGGATGAGATCGCGGTCACGCGCGATCGCCGCGAGCGCGCTCGCATCGAGACGGCCGACGCCGTCGCCGTGCTGTTCTCCGCGCCCGTGTTCGAGGTCGGGACGGGCGACCCGTACGCTGGCGTCGCGCACCTGCCGACGCTCGGGCCGGACGTGCTGCCGCTCGACGGCGCGGTGTACGACGCGGCCGAGGTCCACCGGCGGATGAGGGCGACGCCCGAGCGGACCGTCGGGGCCGTGTTGCTGGACCAGACGGTCGTCGCCGGCATCGGCAACTACCTCCGCGCCGAGATCCTCTGGCAGTGCCGCATCGACCCGTGGCGTACCGTCGGCGACCTCACCGAGGCCGACTGGGACTGCCTGGACCGCGAGATCCCGCGCGTCTGCGGGCTCGCCTACCGCGAGGCCGGGCGAACGGTCTCGGAGCCCGAGCAACTCCGCATGCACGAGCCCGGCATGACGTACAACGCGCCGCAGGAGTGGTCCACGCGCCACGCCGTCTTCCGCCGCACCAACCTGCCGTGCCTCCGCTGCGGCGGCACGGTGCGCCAGAAGCGCCAGACGACGCGCGCCGTCGAGGACGGCGATGACAAGGAGCGCATCATCTACTTCTGCCCGGACTGTCAGGGCACGACCGTCGATCTCCCGCCCGCCAGGCCCCGCGCGCTCGTCCCGGCCGACGCCGCCGACCGCGCCTCCGAATCCGACGCCTCCGATGACGAGACCGATGCCTGACGCCCGCTTCGCCGACTTCGCGTCGGCTCTCCGCGACGTCGAGGCCGCCTCGGGCCGCCTCGAGAAGGCCGACCGCCTCGTCGCCTTCCTCGCCGCCGCGTCGGACGACGACGCGGCGCGGGCGGCGCGCGACGCGTCGGGCCGCGTCTTCCCGCTCGCCGACGAACGGACGGTCGACGTCGGCTTCGCCGCGGTCCGCACCGCCGTCGCCGACGTCACCGGGACCGAGCCCGACAGCCTGCGCGCCGCCCTCGTGCGCCTGGGCGACCCGGGCGACGTCGCGGCCGAGGCGATGGGCGAGCGGCCCGCCTCCGAGTTGACGCTCGGAGACGTCGAGCACGCGTTCGAGCAGATCGCAGAGACGCGCGGATCGACGGCGCGGGCGGCGCTCGTCGGCGAGACGCTCGGGCGGCTGGGGACGGACGAGGCGCGCTTCTTCGTCCGCCTCCTCTCCGGCGACCTGCGCACGGGGATGCTCGCCGGCGGCGTCGAGCTCGCCCTGTCGCGGGCCTACGACGCGACGATCGGCGACGTCCAGCGGGCGCATATGCTGACGGGCGACATCGGCGAAACTGCCGTCCTGGCCCGCCACAGCATGCTCGCGACGGCCGCGATGCGCCCATTCCATCCGGTCCGCTTCATGCTCGCGAGCCCGGCCGAGGACGCCGCCGACGTCGCGCGGCAGGTCGAGGTCCCGTTCCTCGTCGAGGACAAGTTCGACGGCATCCGCGCGCAGGCGCACGTCGGGTTCGAGACGCCGGCCGAGCGCGCGCCGGGCACAGACGGGCCCGTCGACCTGCACGGCGTGACGGTCGAGACGGATGCGGGAGTCGTGCGCGTCGCGCTGTTCTCGCGGACGCTCGACGCCATCGGCGGGGCGTTCCCGGACCTCACCGCGCCGCTCGCAGCCCTCAACGTCTCCGGCGGGCTCGTCCTCGACGGCGAGATCGTGCCCGTTGGGCCGGACGGCCGCATCGCCCCGTTCCAGACGCTTCAGCCGCGCCTCGGCCGCAAAAAGGTCACCGACGCGATGCTCGCCGACATGCCGGTCGCCTTCGTCGTCTACGACGTGCTCGCCTCAGGCGGCGAGACGCTGCTCGACACGCCCCTCGTCGAGCGCCGCGCCCGCCTCGACGCCCTCGGCCTGCCGCCCGCGGATGCGCCGACGCCGGACGTCCGCGTCTTCCAGTCCGTGGTCACCCGCGTCGAGACGGAAGACGGGCTCGACGCCGCCTTCGACGCGGCGCAGGCGCGCGGAAACGAGGGCCTCATGATCAAGCGCCCCGACTCATCGTACCTGCCCGGTCACCGCGGGCGCGACTGGCTCAAGCTCAAAAAAGCCCTCGCGACGCTCGACGTCGTCGTGGTGTCGGTCGAGGTCGGCTCGGGCGGCCGGAAGCACCTCTTGAGCGACTTCACCTTCGCCGTGCGCGGCGACGACGGCGCGCTGCTGACGGTCGGCAAGGCCTATTCCGGTCTCACGGACGCCGAGCTCACCGACCTCACCGCGTGGTTCGAGGCGCACACCGTCCAGACGTTCGCGCACGGCAAGGTCCGCATCGTCGAGCCCCACGTCGTGGTCGAGGTCGCGTTCGACCGGGTTCAGCCGAGCCCGCGCCACAAGAGCGGCTACGCGCTGCGCTTCCCGCGAATCGTCCGCCTCCGGCCAGACAAGCCGGTGTCTGAGATCGACACGCTCGCCACCGTCGCCGCCCTCGCCGACCCGCCGCCATGACCGTGTATGCCACCACGTCCACGCGTTCGTAGAGACGCCGCGCTCGGGCGTCTCGTGCCGACCACGACGTCCATCCCGGCGCCGTCGATGCACGCCGCGGCGCGTCGTCTGCCGAAAACCACGCCCGTCCATGCGTCGCGGAGACGCCCCGGCGGGGCGTCTCGACCGCCGATTCTTCCGGTGTTCTGATGATCCCGTTCGACGACCGCCTCGCCGCCAGCCTCGTCCCGTTCCGCGCGTTCCTCGACGCCGCGGCGGACCGCCACACCGTCGTGCTGTGCCACTTCGACGCGGACGGGCTCGCCGCGGGCGCGCTGTTCGGGCGCGGGCTGCCGCTCGTCGGGGCCGGCCGCGTGACCGTCGTACCGTCCGGGCGTGACGAGTCCGCGTTCACCGACGCCGCGCGGGACCGGATCCGCGCGCTCGAGCCCGACGCACTCCTGGTGACCGACCTGGGCGTGAATGAATCCGGCACGCTCGAAGCCGACGGCGTCCCGGTCCTCTATGTCGACCACCACATGCCGAGCGGGGTGCCGGACGGTGGGCTCGTCGTGAGCGGCTACGACTGGGACCCGGTCCCGTGCTCGGCGTGGCTCGCCTACTCGCTGCTCGAGGCCGTCGTGGACGACGTCGACGAGATGCGCGAGCTGGACTGGATCGCCGCCGTCGGCGTGCTCTCAGACCTCGGCGATAAAGCGCCGTGGCCACCCCTCGCCGACGCCAGGCGCCGACACACGGCGACGTGGCTCAAGGAGGCGACCGTGCTCGTCAATGCCGCCCGCCGCGGCGCGACGTTCCAGCCCGGCGTCGCCCTCGACCTGCTGATGACGCAGGACGGCCCCCGCGACGTTGCCGAGTCGCCCGACGCTGCTCCGCTTCACGCGGCTCGCAACGAGGTCGCGGCGGCCATGGCCGAGGCGCGCAAGCAGGCCCCGATCTTCTCGACGAGCGACGCCGCCGTCCCCGCCGACGCGCGTCCCGACGCCGACCTCCGCTTCGCGCTCGTCACGGTCCACTCGCCGTGCCAGATCCACCCGCTCATCGCGCAACAGTGGCGCACCCGCCTGCCAGGCTACGCCGTGATCTGCGCCAACACGGGCTACCTGCCCGGCACCGTCGCCTTCTCGACGCGCACGGCGCGGACGGACGTCAGCCTGCCGCGCCTCTACCAGAGCATCGACACGCCGGGCTGGAACGGGCGCTGGGGCCACGGCCACGATCAGGCGTCGGGCGGCCACCTCCCGCCTGACGTCTTCGACGACGTCCTCGACGCGCTCGGCTTCGGCGCGCACGTGGGCCGGGGAACGGAGTAGATCCACAGACGCGACCTTACCCGCATGACCGACTGGTTCACCGCCTCGCCCGAGAGCCTCCTCGCGATCGCCCTGTCGGCGGTCGGCGCGTACGCCGGCGTGCTGATCTACACGCGCCTCGCCGGGCTGCGGAGCTTCGCCAAGATGTCGAGCTTCGACTTCGCGATGACCGTCGCCGTCGGCTCGATGCTCGCCTCGGCGATCCTCACCAAGACGCCGAGCCTGCCGCAGGCGCTGGTCGGGCTGGGGATGCTGTACGGGATGCAGCGCACCGTCGGGTGGACGCGTGAGCGGTGGCCGTGGGCGCAGCACCTCATCGACAACGAGCCGCTCCTGCTCATGGACGGACCGGACATGCTGCGCGACAACATGACGCGCGCGAGCGTGACCGAGGACGACATATGGGCCAAGCTCCGCGAGGCGAACGTGCTCGACCTGTCCCAGGTGCGCGCCGTCGTCATGGAGACGACCGGCGACATCTCGGTCCTCCACGGCGAGCCGGGCGGAACGGCGCTTCAGGGGCGGATTCTACGGGGCGTCCGCGGGGCGGACCACCTCGTCGCGGCCGACCAGACGCAGGAGGCCTGACGCGTCAGGTCGCCTGCACCGCGCCGCGGTCGCGGCGGCGGGTCGTCGGCATGGGCGAGCGCCACGAGGGCATCCGGCGCTCGCGCTGCGGGCGGGCGTGCATCGGCCGCGGCAGGACGGCGGGTTCGGCGGCGGACTCTATGCGAGTCGGCAGCAGCGGGTCGGTCGCCGGCGTCGTGAGCGAGCGGATCCAGCCCCACGGGACCGTCGGGAGCGTCACCTGCACGAGCGGGCCGAGCACGAGCACGGTGACCGCGACATCCGGCGTCTCGCCGGTCCCGACGACGAGCAGGCCGCCCGTCGTCGGCTCCTCGGTGCCGACGAGGCGGGCGCAGCCGGCGAGCGTCGCGCAGGGCGCAATCGGCAGCAGCTGGTACGCCCCGATCCCGGTGTGGCGCACGCCACGGGCGTCGGCAGCGACGCCGAGCGTGTCGAAGGTCAGCCCGGCGAACCCCGTCTCGGGCGACTCGGGTCCGCCGAGCATGGCCGGCGAGCGGACCCACTGCTGCGCGCGCTCGGCCAGCCAACCGGCCTCGCGGGCGCGGGCTGCGGCATGCCGACGCCGCAGGAGCGGCACCCGGACGGCCGCAACCGTCGCGGTGAGCGCCCGGGCGAGGAGCACGCACGCCGCAGTCGCCACAGTGGCCGTGAGCAGAGCGGGAAGGATCGTCTCGAGCATAGGTGTTCGAGACCCGACAATCCCTGTGCCGACAGCCACCTGCCCACGTACGGGCATCCGAGCGCCAACGGGTCGGCAAAAGGGAACCGCCACGTTCCCATTCCACCGAGTCAGCGCCCGAGCGTCCGGCTGTAGCGGGCGGCGTCCAGCACGAGCGCGCGGGCGGCGGCGAGCACGGCGTCGTCGGCGAGGGCCGCCTCGGCGAGACCGCGCTGCCCGACGGCGCGCGACAGGATCTCCTGCCGCAGGCGCGCGCGCAGGCGCGGCGCGTTGCGCTCGGCGTCGCGCGCCTTGTCCGTCGCCGCGACGCGCCGGAGCGCGGCGACTTCGGCCGTGGCCGGCGTGCCCGCAGCAGCGAGGTCGCGCTCGAGCGCGTCGACGGCCAGTTCGGCCGGCGTCTCGTAGGCGACGCCGGCGAGCGCCTGGCGGAAGTCCGACCAGACGGCGTCCGTGACGCGGAAGTCGGCGCCCAGCGCCGGGTGGGCGGCGGCGTAGCGGTTGGCGAAGGTCAGGAAGGCGGCCTCGCGCACGAGCGCCTCCTCGAGCGCGGACGGATCGCCGAGCGGCATCGCCACGTCGGGCTCGATGCCGCCGCCGGAGCGGACGGGCCGGCCGCCGGCCGTCCGGAACGCGCGCCGGTCGGCGTCGGCGACGGCCGTCGCCGTCGTGCCCTGCGCGTACGTCAGGCGCTGGATCTCGCGGCCCGACGGCGTCGTGTAGCGGCTCACCGTGAGCTTGAGCGCCGTCCCGTACGGCATCGGCCGAATGACCTGAACGAGGCCCTTCCCGAACGTCGTCTCGCCGACGATGACGCCGCGGTCATGGTCCTGCAGCGCCCCGGCGACGATCTCGCTCGCCGACGCGCTGTGCCGGTCCACGAGCACGGCGACGGGCACGTCGGGCAGCATCGGGGCCTCTTCGGTGCGGTAGGTCGCGGCCATGCCCTCGGCGCGGCCGCGCGTGGCCGTCACGAGCGTGCCCACCGGCAGGAACAGGCCCGACACGGCGACGGCCTCGTTGAGCAGCCCGCCCGGGTTGCCGCGCAGGTCGAGGATGACGGACCGGACCGGCCCCTGCGCCTGCACGCCCTCGATCGCCGTCCGGATCTGGGCCGAGGCCGGGCCGAGAAAGTCGGTGAGCCGAACGTATGCGACGCCCTGCGCCGGGTCGCCGGCGAAGCCCGCGAACGCGACGCGGTCGGTGACGTCCTCGGCCCGCGCGAGCTGGAAGCGGAGGCGCGTCGGCGGACCCGACGCCGCCTCGCGGTCGAGTTCGACCTCGACCGTCGAGCCGGGCTCACCGCGCAGAAGGGCCGTCGCCGCCGCGGCCGTCAGCGCGGCGGCCGGGCGCCCGGCGATGGTCACGACGGCGTCGCCCGGCTTCACGCCCTGCGTCTCCCCGGCCGACGCGCCGAGCACGGCCGCGACGACGAGCCGCCCGCCCGCCTGCGTCACGACGACGCCCACGCCGCCGACGTCGCGGCCCTGCTGCAGGCGGCCAGCGGCGGTCGTCGCCTCGTCGAAAAAGACGGTGTACGGGTCCAGCTGCGCGGTCATCGCCGACATCCCGGTCCGCATCAGCCGCTCGGCGTCGACGGGGTCGACGTACTCGGAGGCCAGCACGCGGTACAGCTCGCCGAACAGGCCGACGTTCTTGCGGACGGCGAAGAGGGCGTCGGCCGTCTGCGCGTGCGCGAAGGCCGGGGCCAAGGCAATTAGGACGGCGGCGATCCGCACGGACGGGCGGACGGGCGGGCGGGAGAGCATCGGTCGGGGGGCGCGTGGACGGACGGGAACGGGCGAGCCCGGCGATTCGCTCACGCCATCCCGTCGCCGCCTGTGACCGGCGGCGGCTCGTCTGCAAGCGGCTCGGCAGCGAGCGGCTCGGCGGCGAGCGGCTCGACCGGGAGGACGGTGACGGCCGCGACCGGCGGCGCGAGCGCGGCCAGCCGCGCCTCCTCCTTCCGCTTGCCGCGCTCGACGACGCGCGTCATCGTGATCGAGAACTGGTAGAGCAGCACGAGCGGGAGCGACATCACGATGAGGCTCAGCGGGTCCGTCCCCGGCGTGATGACCGCGGCCAGGATGAGGATCACGACGATCGCGTAGCGCCAGCTCTTCTTGAGCATGTCCCCCGTGACGAGGCCGAGCTTGGCCAGGACGTACACGACCACGGGCAACTCGAACAGCAGACCCGCACCGAACGTGAGCGTGATGAGCTGCGAGAAGTAGCGCGAGATGTCGAACTCGTTCAGGATCGACGACGAGATCTGGAACGTCGCGAAAAACTGGAGCGACAGCGGCGACAGCACGAGGTAGCCGAACGCGATGCCGAGCGCGAAGAAGAACGACGCGAAGAGCGCCCCGAAACGGACGCCGCGGCGCTCGGCGGGGTACAGCGCCGGCTCGATGAACTTCCACAGCTGGTACACGATCACCGGCGAGCCGGCCACGAGCGCGCCCGCGAACACGGTGCCGTAGTACGCGAAAAACTGGCCCGTGATGGTCCGGTTCTGTAGGATGATGTCGACCGCCGGGATGTGCATCACCCGGTACATGAACCACTCCTTGTGGGTCTGCGCGAGGAGAACGTTGTCGATGATCCAGCCTGCAAAGATGAAGCAGACGACCATCGCGACCGCGATGCCGGCGATGGCCTTGAAGAGGTGCCAGCGCAGCTCCTCGAGGTGGTCGAGGAAGGGCATCTCGCCGGACGTGGCGGGCTGCCCGGTCGGGCCGAGAACGACGGGCGGCGGGGCGCCGCCGGCCAGGACGACCGCGCCCGAGGCGTCCGTGTGGACGGGCGTGCCCGAGGCGTCGAGGATGGCGACCTCCGGCGATGCGGCGTCCGCAGGTGCGGGCAGAGCGGCCGGAGCGTCGGCGGGCGTCGCGGCGGGGAGGCCCGGGCGCGATCTCCAGATGTTCATTTGGAAGCGGTGTCGCCCGAGGCGGCCGGGCGGGCCGGCGCGCTCTCACGCAGGTTCAGTTCGAGCAGCGACTCGACCCACAGGCCGTCGCCCTCGAGGCGCGCGCGCCCGCCGGACCACGTGAAGTTGAACAGCGTCACGAGGCCGACGACGTCGAAGCCGTCGCTGCGGAGCAGGGCGACGGCGCGGGCGGCGGAGCGGCCCGAGTTGAGGATGTCGTCCGCGAGGGCGACGGGCCGGCTGCGGTCGAGGGGGCCTTCGACGAGGCGGCGGCGGCCGTAGGGCTTGCGGCGCTCGCGGATGAACCCGCCCGCGAGAGGCCGTTCGGGCGTGCCGTGCGGGAGGACGGAGCAGACGAGCGGGAACGCGCCGTAGCCGTAGCCCGCGACCTGCTGCACGCCGCGCGTGGCGAGGCGGTCCGCGATGACGCCGCCGGCCTCGGCAAAGACGGCCCCGTCGAGCATGGGCGTCCGCGTGTCGAGCAGCCACCCGATGGGCTGGCCGCGCGGGTCCGTGATGGCCTCATCCTCGCGGCGGACGAGCGCGCGCTGGTAGAGCGTGTGGCCGAGCCGCGCGAGCGCCGTCTCCTGAACCGGGGTCGAATCGTGAGCCATGAGGTCGAGAGCGCGGCGGGCGGGGAAACTACGTCGGGAGGGCAGGCACGGCGCGTGCCGGAGGGCGCGCGCGGCAGGCGGGTAGGCCGTTCGGGAACGCCGGCGCGACGCCGGGGCCAACGGCCCATCTGAGGGCGGTCGTACGCGACGGGTCCGACGCGGCTCCGCGCGGCGCAGATTCTTCGACGGCCGGCTTCGACGGTGCTGTGCGTCAGATGGCCGGGGCGTCGGCGGGGGCGAGGGCGGCGGCGCCGTGGCGCATGATCCGCGCGAAGCGCCACGTGTACTTCACGACCGAGACGGCCATGATCGCCGCCGTCGCGCCGACCAGCGCCTCCATCACGCGCGGCGTGGCGACGGGCGGGCCGAGCAGCGCCACGACGACCGTCAGCGCGAGCGCGCCCACGGCGACCTTGCCCGACCACAGGCTCGACGTGAAGTGCCCGAGGCGGCGCGTCTGCAGCAGCCCGCCGACGGCCAGCAGGACGTCGCGGCTCACGGCGAGCGTGACGAACCAGAGCGGCAGGTTCGGGGGCTCGGGCCGCGTCAGCAGGGCCACGGTCACGGCGGCGGCGGCGAGCTTGTCCGCCGTCGCGTCCAGCACCTTGCCCCACTCGCTCACCGTGTTGGTCATCCGCGCGACGCGGCCGTCGAACCAGTCGGTCGCGATGGCGAGGCCGATGAGGGCGAACATCGGCCCGACGGGCCCGCCGCGGTAGACGAGCCACGCGATGGGCACCACGAGCACGCCGCGCGCCATGCTGAGGCCGTTCGCGGCCGTCCACAGCCGCCCCATCTCGGGGAACGCGGGCGGGCGGCGGGGCGACGGCGGCATGGATCGGGCGGTGGGACGCGGCCAAGATACCGGGCGATCTTGCCGCCTTCGCCTGACCCCGCTCTGGTGGCCGACCTGATCCTGCCCGCACTCGTCGCGGCGTTCGCCGTCAACGTGCTCGTCTGGGGCTGGGTCGCCGTCGGATGGAGGCGAATGGCGGACGGCCTGGCGCAGGACGGGCTCGGTCCGCACGACGCCGACGCGCCCGCCCCGCCCGTGCCCGAGGTGCCGATCTCGGTCGTCGTCGCGGCGCGGAATGAAGCCGAGCGCCTGCCGACGCTCCTCCGCGCGCTCCGGCAGCAGACGCACCGCGACGCGGCCGGCCGCGCCCTGTTCGAGGTCGTCGTCGTGGACGACCGCTCGACCGACGCCACGGCCGCGCTCGTCGAGCGCGCGGCGTGGACGGCGACGTCAGACCCCGACCTGCGCCTCGTTCGCATCGAGCGGGACGCGCCGGACGTCGTGGCTCCGAAGAAGCGCGCCCTCGCGGCCGGCATCGCGTCCGCCCGCCACGACCGCCTCGCGCTGACGGACGCCGACACGACGCCGCCGCCCGACTGGCTCGCCACGCTCGCTCGCCACGCCGCGCCGGACCCCGGATCGGAGTCCGGGGCAGGCTCTGCGGATGACGGGGCCGTCCTGGTCGGGTTCGCGCCCTACGAGACGCGGCCGGGCTGGCTGAACCGGTTCGTCCGCTACGAGACGATGCAAACGGCGGCGCTCGCCGCGGCCAGCATCGGCTGGGACCGGCCGTGGCACGCGACGGGCCGCAACCTGTCGTACACGCGGGCTCTGTTCGAGCGCGTCGGCGGCTTCGACGCGAGCGCGGCGTCGATCTCGGGCGACGACGACCTGTTCGTGCAGCACGCTGCCGCCTTTGCCGAGGTCCGATACGTGCTCGGCGCGCCCGTCCCGAGCCCCGCGCCGGACGGCTGGGGCGCGTTCTGGCGTCAGCGCCGGCGGCACGCCTCGGCCGGCGCGCACTACCCGACGTCCGTGCTCGCCGGGCTGGGCGCGCTGCACGTCTCGGCGGCCGTGCTCTGGCTCGGCGCGCCGCTGCTCCACCTCGTCACCGGCCAGCCGATCGGGTGGGGACTCCTCGCCCTCCACCTGCTCGTGCAGCGCGCCGCGCTCGCCCCGGCCCTCGACGCGTTCGGGGCGTCCGGAGACGTCCGGCTCGCGCAACCGCTGCTGGACCTCGCCGGGACGCTCTACCAGGGCGCCGCGGCCGTCGCGGGGCTGCTGCCCGCGCCGCGCCGCTGGTGACGCCTACACCAGTTCGAACGACTGGCCTCGAACGGGCGAGGTAACAGTCGTGATTCCGGCCCCACCCAGGGCTTCCGTGAGCGCCTCCTGGCGGTCCGGCTCGCCGTGGACGAGGAAGACGCGCTGGAGGCGGTCGCGGTCGAGCGCGCCGATGAACGAGACGAGGCCGGGCTCGTCCGCGTGCGCCGAGAAGGCCGACATGATCTCGACCTCGGCGCGCAGCGGGTACTCCTGGCCGAAGATGCGGACCTCGGGCCGCTTCTCCGCGATGCGCCGGCCGAGCGTGTTCTCGGCCATGTAGCCGACGATGAGGATCGTGTTCTTCGGGTCCGAGATCGTGTTGCGGAGGTGGTGCAGGATGCGCCCGGCCTCGGCCATGCCCGACGCCGAGATGACGACGAACGGCGTTTTGAGGTCGTTGAGCTCCTTGGAGCGCTCGGCCTCGCGGACGTACTCGAGGCGCGCGAAGCCGAACGGGTTCGGGTCCGTCAGCATCACGTGCAGCACGTCGTCGTCGTAGCACTCGGGGTGGCTCTGGAAGACCGACGTCGCGTTGACGGCGAGCGGGCTGTCCACGAAGACGGGGATGGGCGGGAGGCGGCCGTCGAACTCGAGGCGGTCCAGGGCATAGACGAGCTCCTGCGTGCGGCCGACGGCGAAGGCCGGCACGACGACGCGCCCGCCGCGCTCGACCGTCCGCTGGACCGTCTTCAGCAGGCGCTCGCGGGCGTCGGTCGCGGGCTCGTGGATGACGCCGCCGTAGGTCGACTCCGAGATGAGCCAGTCGACGGGCGGCAGCGGCTCGGGGTCGCGCAGGATCGGCCGGTTCGGGTTGCCGAGGTCGCCGGTGAAGGCGAGCGTCTTCGTCGTCCCGTTCTCCGTCACGTCCAGCGTGACCGTCGCCGAGCCGAGGATGTGGCCGGCGTCGCGGAAGACGACACGCACACCCGGCGCGGGCTCGAAGGGGTAGCTGTACGGCACGCCGACCATCTGCTTCATCGCCTGCTCCGCGTCCTGCTCGTCGTAGAGCGCCTCGACGGGCGGCTTGCCCTGCTTCTTGTGGCGGCGGTTGGTGCGCTCGGCGTCCGAGACCTGGATGTGGCCGCTGTCGCGGAGCATGAGCGCGCAGAGGTCGCGGGTGGCGTGCGTCGCCCAGATCGTGCCCGTGAAGCCGTCCTTGACGAACTGCGGCAGGCGGCCCGAGTGGTCGATGTGGGCGTGCGAGAGGACGACCGCGTGGACGCTCGCCGGGTCGCACGGCCACTCGCGGTTGAGCGTCTCGCCGAGGTCGCGGGGGCCCTGAAAGAGGCCGCAGTCGAGGACGAGGCGGGTGCCGTCTGTGAGTTCGACGAGGTGCAGCGAGCCGGTGACGGTCTGCGCGGCGCCCCAGAAGGTGAGCGTCATCGGGAGGCGGGAGCGTGGAGAGCGGCAACATACCCGGCCGGCGCAGGCAGCGCTCGCGACACACTGAACACACATCCGGGACACGCGGGAGATTGACCGGGCCGGTGCGGGGCCGACTTTACCCGCACCCCTTCCAGGTCTCCGCCATGTCGCCTCTGCTCCGCTCTGCGGCTTTCGCCGCCGTCGCCATCCTCGCGGCGCTGCCGGCCGCCGGCCAGCCCGTCCCCGCGCTCGACTTCTGCACGCCGCCGGCCGCCCTCACGGACCTCGTCGGCGGGACGTACTGCGGCCTCGCCGGCGGGCTCTACGGCGGCACCAACGCGATGCCGGCCGCGCACGTCGCCGAGGGCGCGGCCCAGACGGCGCTCGTCCGGCCGCTCGACGCCGCCGGGCAGCCCGCCGCGACGGGCCGCGTCGTCCTGCTCTCGGTCGGCATGTCGAACGCGACGCAGGAGTGGTGCGGCCCCAACACCACCGGCGCTGCCGGGGCCACGCCGTGCAACCCGTGGACGTTCAAGGGCCGGGCCGACGCCGACGCCGGCGTCGACCACGCGGCGCTCGCCGTCGCCAACGGCGCGATGGGCGGGCAGGCGCTCAACTTCTGGGACTCGCCCACCGAGTCCAACTACGACCGCGTCCGCGATGAGGTGCTCGCGCCCGACGGGCTGACCGAGGCGCAGGTCCAGGCCGTCTGGCTCAAGGCCGCCCTCGTCAACGAGCCTACGCGGCCCGGCCTCCCCGCCGCGACCGCCGACGCCTACGCCCTCGAGCGGGCCATCGGCGACGTTCTGCGCGCGCTCCGGGTGCGCTACCCGAACCTGCGGCTCGTCTTCGTCACGCCGCGCATCTTCTCGTACGCCCGCGCGGGCGTTGGCAACAGCCCCGAGCCGTACGCCTACGAGACCGGCTTCGGCACGCGGGCCGCCATCGAGGCGCAGATCCGCCAGCGCGGCGGCGCGGGCCCCGACCCCGTCGCGGGAGACCTCGGGCCGGCCATCGCGCCGTGGGTCGCCTGGGGGCCGTACCTCTGGGCCCCCGGCGACGCGCCGCGCGCCGACGGCCTCCAGTGGACGCGCGACCTGTTCCAGAGCGACGGCGTCCACCCGAACACGGCCGGCGAAACGATCGTGGCGGACTCGCTGCTGGCCTTTTTCAAGACGTCGCCGTTCACGCGGCCGTGGTTCGTCGCCGGCGCGACGGCCGCCGAGGCGGGCCCCGACGCCCCGGGTGTGCGCCTCGACGTCCGGCCCACGCCTGTGCGCGGGGCGGCGGCTGTCCGCCTCTCGCTCGACGTGCCTGCGCGCGTCGACGTGACGCTGGTCGACGCGCG
>JBBSUZ010000033.1:0-16268 GCA_038233965.1 Rhodothermales bacterium
CTCCAGTCCGACCTCGTCGTCGCAGGCGGCCACTTGTGGCTCGGCTCGATGCACGGGCTCGGCGTCGCGTACGTCTCGCCCACCCTGATGGAGCACCTCGTGCCCGTCCGCGGCTGGCTCAACGGCCCCATCGACTGGGACGACTTCGACGCCGTCACGGACGACCTGCACCCCGACGCGACGCGCTTCCGCACCGGCACGCTCCCGACCGTCCAGGCCTACGCCCTCGACGCCGCCATCGGCGCCATGCTGGACGTCACGCCGGCTACCATCGAGACCGCCGTCCTGGCTCACGCCCGCACACTCGCGGACGGCCTCGACGCGCTCGGCCTGCGCCGCTTCGGTTCGTCCGACCCGGCCCACGCCTCGGGCATCGTCACCGTCGAGCCCGACGACCCGGGAGGGTTGCACGCGCACCTCGAAGCCGCCGGCGTCCACGCCGCGCTCCGCAGCCGCAAGCTCCGCTTCGCGCCCCACGCCCACACCCGCCCCGCAGACCTCGAGCGCGCCCTCGACGCCGTCGCCACGTGTATCCGATGACCTACGCCAACAGCCACCCGACGTCGAACGAGCCGGACAAGGTCGAGACGCTCATCGAGCTCGACGTGCCGCCGGGGCAGTCGCCCGTCCGCATCGACGTCTACCTCACCGACAAGCTCGCCAACGCGACGCGCGCCAAGGTGCAGCGCGCCGTGCGCGACGGCTGCGTCGACGTCAACGGGACGCCCGTGACCAAGGTCTCGACGCCCGTCCAGCCGGGCGACCGCATCGCGTGCCGCCTCATGAAGCCGCCGCCGATCGAGATCGTCCCCGAGGACATCCCGCTCGACATCGTCTACGAAGACGACGTGCTGATCGTGCTCAACAAGCCGGCGGCGATGGTCGTGCACCCGGCGTTCGGGCACCGCTCGGGCACGCTCGTCAACGCCCTCCTGCACCACGTCGGCGCGGGCCCGATCGCGGCAGCGGACCTCGCCGACGATGCCGAGGACGGCGAGGACGAGGAATCCGTGGGCCTCTCGACCGCGACGGCCGGCCCGCGCTTCGACGGCGACCCGACGGTCCGCCCCGGCCTCGTGCACCGTCTCGACCGCGACACGACGGGCCTGATGGTCGTCGCGAAGACGGACGTCGCCGCGGCGCACCTCTCGGCGCAGTTCGCCGCCCGCACGACGCGCCGACGCTACCTCGCGCTCGTCTGGGGCGAGCCCGACCCCGCCGACGGCCGCATCGAGACGTACCTCGGGCGCTCCCCGCGCGACCGCAAGAAGATCGCCGTCGTGAGCGAGGACCTCGGCAAGTGGGCGGCGACGAACTACGAAACCGTCGAGCCGCTGGGCTACTTCGCGCTCGTCCGCTTCCGCCTCGAGACGGGCCGGACGCACCAGATCCGGGTCCACGCCAAGGCACTCGGCCACCCCGTCTTCGGCGACCGGACGTACGACGGCGACCGCATCCACTACGGGCCCGCCGAGGGCTCGCGCCGGCAGTTCGTCCACAACCTGCTCACCGCCCTCCCGCGACAGGCCCTCCACGCGCACACGCTCGGCTTCGAGCACCCGACGACGGGCGAGTCCATGGACTTCGAGGCCCCGCTCCCGCCCGACATGGCCTACGTGCTCGAGCGCATCCGCGCCGTCGAGGGCGCCGCCTGACGCCCGCCGCAGCCGCCGGGACGGCCGCCGCCGCCCGGTATCTTGCGGCCCCCGCTCTGACCCGACGGATTCGCCCCGAATGGACCGCCTCCTCTCGTCCCTGCTCGCCCCCGGCCGCGTCGCCATCGGCCTCGACGTGGCCGACAAGCCGGCCCTGCTGCGCGGTCTCGTCGCGCTCGCCGCGACGTCGCCGGTTGTGCGCGACGCGGACCATCTGCTCGCGGACGTCGAAGCGCGCGAGGCGACGCTCTCGACCGGCGTCGGCGACGGGCTCGCGCTACCGCACGCGCGCTCGACGGCCGTGACCGAGACCGTCGCTGCGGTCGCGATCCTCGCTGCCCCGGTGGACTACGACGCGCTCGACGGCGCGCCCGTCCGCCTCGCGCTCCTCATCGCCTCGCCCGACGGCGACCCGGCGGCGCACGTCCGCCTGCTCGGCCGCATCTCGCGCCTGCTCGTCCTCCCCGGCGCCCGCGACGCCCTGCTCGCCGCACCCGACGCCGGCGCGTTCTGCGCCGCGCTCGCGAGGGCCGAAGATGGCATGGGTTGAAATTCAAGGTGCGTGGTACGTGGTACCGGGTACCCTGAGCCTCGTACCTCGTACCCGAATCCCCGATGTTCCAGTCCGTCCGCGGCACCTTCGACGTTCTCCCCGAGACCCACAGCGAGGGCGGCTCGGCCGTGGCTGGCTCGGCGGCATGGCGGCACGTCGAGGGCGTGCTGCGCGGCGTGATGGCGCGCTACGCCTTCGAGGAGATCCGGACGCCCGTGCTCGAGCCCGTCGAGCTCGTCGCGCGCGGCGTCGGCGCGACGACCGACATCGTCTCGAAGGAGATGTTCACCGTCGAGCGGACGCGCGAGACGTACGTGCTCCGGCCCGAGGTCACGGCGCCCGTCATGCGCGCCGTGCTCCAGCACGGGCTCCTCGGCCAGAAGAGCCCGCAGCGCCTGTTCTACCTCGGCCCGTGCTTCCGCGCCGAGCGCCCGCAGAAGGGCCGCTTCCGGCAGTTCCACCAGGTCGGGACCGAGCTGCTCGGCACGGAGGACCCGCGCGCCGACGCCGAGACGGTCGCCTGCATGCGCGCGCTCTACACCGCCTTCGGCATCACGTCCACGCGGCTGCGCCTCAACACGCTCGGCGACGCCGCGGACCGCCCGCGCTACCGCGACGCCCTCCGCGAGCACCTCGCGCCCCACGCCGACGCGCTCTCGGAGACGTCGCGCGCGCGCCTCGAGGCCAACCCGCTCCGCATCCTCGACACCAAGGACCCCGCCGAGCGTGCGCTGCTCGACGGCGCGCCGCGCCTGCCGGACTTCGTCGGCCCGGCCGCGGCCGACCACTACGCCGAGCTCAAGTCGCTTCTGGACTCGGCCGCGATCCCGTACGTCGAGGACCCGTTTCTCGGACGCGGGCTGGACTACTACACCCGCTCCGTGTTCGAGCTCGAGTCCGACGCGCTCGGCGCGCAGGCGGCGCTGGCCGCGGGCGGGCGCTACGACGGGCTCGCGCGCGCCGTCGGCGCCAAGCAGGACGTCCCGGCCGTCGGCTTCGCCGCAGGCATCGAGCGCCTCTTTCTCGCCATCGCCGCGCAGGGCACCGTCCTGCCCGAGGCCGAGCGCCCGGACGCGTTCATCGTCGCCTTGGGCGACGCCGCCGTCGCCGCGTCCTTCGGGCTCGGCGAAGGGCTGCGCGCGGCCGGCCTCCGCGTCGAGACCGCACTCGGCGGCCGCTCGATGAAGGCGCAGATGAAGGCCGCCGACAAGTCGGGCGCCCGCTTCGCGCTCGTCGTCGGCGACGACGAAGTCGCGGCGGGCACCGTAACCGTCCGCGACCTCTCCGCGTCCGAGCAGGCGGCGGTCGAGCGCAGCGCGCTGGCCGAGCACCTGCTGGCAAGGTTGAGAGGTTGAAGGGTTGAGGGTTGAGAGGGAAAGGCCCCCTTCCCGAACCTTCCGCCCCCTCTTCCCCCTCAACCCTGTACCCTCTCACCCTCTCAACCCTCCCGCCCGATGTACCCTCGCCTCAGCGACCTCACGCGCGACCTCTTCGGGTTCGACTTCCCGATCCCGCTCTACACGTTCGGCCTGATGGTCGCGGTGGCGATCCTGACGGCGACGGCGATGACGCGGCTCGAGCTCGACCGGATGTACGCCAGCCGCCTCGTCGGGCCCGTCCGGACGAAGACGAAGGACGCGAAGGGCCGCGAGCGGACCGTCGACGAGAGCCCGTCCGCCGTCATCTGGACGCTGATGGGCTTCGCCGCCTTCTTCGGCATCGCCGGCTCCAAGCTGTTCCACATCTTCGACTTCTGGAGCGAGTTCATGGCCGACCCGATCGGGATGATCTTCGCGACGTCCGGCCTGACGTTCTTCGGCGGGCTGATCTGCGCCGCGATCGCGTTCGCGATCTACGCCCACCGCAAGGGCATCAACGTCCTGCGCCTGTTCGACGCCGTCGTGCCGGGCCTGCTGCTCGCGTACGGCATCGGCCGCATCGGCTGCTACCTCTCCGGCGACGGCGACTGGGGCGTCTGCTCGACGCTGGCCAACAAGCCGGGCTGGATTCCAGGATTCCTCTGGTCCGAGACGTTCCCGCGCAACCTCGTCGGGCCCGGCCAGACGCCGATGGACCCGGTGCAGTTCAACCAGCTGGTGCGCCACGAGGTCTGCCCGCTCCCGAACCCGACGGGCGTCTACCCGACGATGCTCTACGAGCTCGCCATCTGCGCCACGCTCGCGGGCGTGCTGTGGCTGCTGCGCAAGAACCCGTTCCGCGCGGGCTGGCTGTTCTCGCTCTACCTCGTCTTCGCCGGCATCGAGCGGTTCGTGATCGAGATCATCCGCGTCAACCCGATCGTGGCGTTCGGGCTGTCGCAGTCGCAGCTCATCTCCGTCGGGCTCGTCACGGCCGGCCTCATCGGCCTCGCGCTGACGACCCGCCGCGCCGTCCCGCCCGTCGCGACGCCCCCGGCCGTCACCCTGCCCGTCGCCGCCTAGCCGAGCGAGACGTCGCGCATGGCGGTGAAGGCGATGCGAGGCGTGAACCCGCCCCGGACATCGCTGGTTGACGGGCCGAACACACCCCGCCCGCGTGCCCGCCCTCTCGCCCGACCGCCCGCCGATGTTCCGTGCGCTGCAGCACCCGAACTACCGCCTGTTCTTCGCCGGGCAGGGCATCTCGCTGATCGGCACGTGGGTGACGCGCGTCGCGATGAGCTGGCTGGTGTACCGCCTGACGGGCTCGGCGGTCCTGCTCGGCATCGTCGGCTTCGCCGGCCAGATCCCGACGTTCCTGCTGTCGCCGTTCGCGGGCGTCTGGGTGGACCGGCTGGACCGCTACCGCGTCCTCATCGCGACGCAGGTGCTCGCGATGGTGCAGTCGGGCGCGCTGGCGTGGCTGGCGATCTCGGGCCGGATCGAGGTCTGGCACATCGTGACGCTGGCCATCGTGCAGGGCCTCATCAGCGCCTTCGACGTGCCCGCGCGGCAGGCGTTCGTGGTCGAGATGGTCGACGGGCCCGAGGACTTGCCCAACGCGATCGCGCTCAACTCGTCGCTCGTCAACGGCGCGCGCCTCGTCGGGCCGTCCGTAGCGGGTGTGCTCGTGGCGGCCGTCGGCGAGGGCTGGTGCTTCGCGCTGGACGCGGCGTCGTACATCGCCGTGATCGCGTCGCTGCTGGCGATGACCGTCGTGCAGCGGCCCCGCGTCAAAACCGAGACGCGCGTCCTCGCGGACCTCGCGGAGGGCTTCCGCTACGCCTTCGGCTTCCCCCCGATCCGCGCCGGCCTCGTCCTGCTGGCGGTCGTGAGCCTCGCCGGCGCGCCGTACACCGTCCTCATGCCGGTCGTGGCGGACCGCGTGCTGCACGGCGGGCCCAACACGCTCGGGCTGCTCATGGCCGCGACGGGCGTCGGCGCGCTCGGCGGGGCGCTGTGGCTCGCGGCGCGGCGGAGCGTCGTCGGCCTCGGGCGCGTCGTGCCGGTCGCCGCCGCCGCGTTCGGCCTCGGCCTCGTCGCGTTCGCCTTCTCGGACGTCCTGTGGGTCTCGATGCTCTGTCTCGTCCTCACCGGGGCCGGCTTCATGGTCCAGATGGCGTCGACCAACACGGTCATCCAGACGCTCGTCCGCGACGAGATGCGCGGCCGCGTGATGGCCTTCTACACGATGGCCTTCTTCGGGACGCTGCCGTTCGGGAGCCTGCTCGCGGGCATGCTCGCCGAGCGCATCGGGACGCCGTGGACGATCGCGGGTGGCGGGGCAGTCTGCATCGTGGGCGCGGCCGTGTTCTCGCGCGTGCTGCCGTCGCTGCGCGAGCACGTCCGCCCGATCTATGTCGAGAAGGGCCTGCTGCCCGAGATCGTCGCCGGCGTGAGCGTGGCGAGTGAGCTTCGCACCGAGTCGGTCCGCTAGCTTGGCGGCCCGCCCGTACCGCCCAATGCCCTACCCCGACGCGCTCGCCCTCATCCAGACCGCCTACGCGCGCCTCGACGCCTGGGAGGCGTCGTTCGGGCCCGTCGCACCGACGCCGGTCCTCGACGTCGACACCGAGCGGCTGGGCGTGGCGCTGGACGAGTTCATGGACCGGATGACCGCCCCGCCGCGCGGCGAGCGGCCGGGCATGTACCCGTTCTTCCACCCGCGCTTCGCCGGGCAGATGCTCAAGCCGCCGCACCCGGTCGCCCTGGCGGCGTACGCGGCGGCGGCCCGCATCAACCCCAACAACCACGCGCTCGACGGCGGCCCGCCGACGGCCGAGATGGAGCGCGAAGCCGTGTCGTGGCTCGCCGACATGCTCGGCTTCCCGGCCGCCCACCTCGGCCACCTGACCGGCGGCGGGACCGTCGCCAACCTCGAGGCGCTCTTCGTCGCCCGCGAGGAGACCGGCGGCCGCGCCGTCGCGGTGAGCCGCGACGCGCACTACACGCACGCGCGCATGAACGGCGTCCTCGGCGTCGAGACCGTTCTGGTGGAGTGCGACGATGACGGGCGGATGCGCCTCGACGCGCTCGAGGACGTCCTGAAAGCCGGGGCCGTCGGGACCGTCGTGCTGACGGCGGCGACGACCGGGCTCGGGACCGTCGACCCGCTCGCCGAGGCTATCCCGCTGTGCCGCGCGCACGGCGCGCGCGTCCACGTGGACGCCGCGTACGGCGGCTTCTTCCGCCTGCTGACCGGCACGCCCGGCCTCGACGGCTTCCCCGCCGACGACCTCCGCGCCATCGGCGACGCCGACTCGGTCGTGGTCGACCCGCACAAGCACGGGCTCCAGCCGTACGGCTGCGGGGCGGTCCTCTTCCGCGACCCGGCCGTCGGACGGCACTACCGGCACGACTCGCCCTACACCTACTTCACGTCCGAGGCGCTGCACCTCGGCGAGATCAGCCTCGAGTGCTCGCGTCCCGGCGCCGCCGCGGCCGCGCTCTGGCTCACGCTCCGCGCGCTCCCGCTCAAGGCCGACGACGGCTTCGGCCCGATCCTCGCCGCCGCCCTCCGCGCTGCCCGCGCCCTCGCCGCCCGCCTCGACGCCTCGCCGTCCTTCCGCGTCTGGGCGCCGCCGGAGACCGACATCGTCGTCTACGCACCCACAACGGACGCCGTCTCCACGACCGACGCCGCCGCGTCCGCGATCTTCGACGCCGGCATGGCCGACCCCGCCGACCCGCTCTTCCTCTCGCTCTACCGCCTCGATGCCGCCCGCCTCGGCCGCCGCTGGGGCCTCGCCGCCGACGCTCCGTCTGCACGCGTGCTCCGGTCCGTCCTGATGAAGCCCGAGCACGAGGCCGCCGTCCCGTGGATCGCCGACCGGCTCGCTCAGTTGGCCAGTAGCCAGTAGGAGCCAGTGGCCAGTGGCGGAGTCCCTGACCACCGCCCCATTCGTTTCAGTCGATTCTGCCCCTGGCCACTGGCCACTGCCCACCCTCCTCATGTCCGACCTCTCCCCCACCGTCCTCGTCGGCCGCAACCCGGTCCGTGAGGCCCTCGAGCGCGGCGACGGGCGCGTCGAGAAGGTCATGATGCAGCGCGGCGTGCACGGCAGCGCCATCGACGCGATCCGCAGCGCGGCCCGCGCGGCCGGCGTGCCGGTGCAGAGCGTGCCAGCGCAGCGCGTCGAGCAGCTCGCGCCGCGGCAGGTCCACCAGGGCATCGTCGCCATCGTCGCGCCGGTCGCCTACGCAGACCTCGACGAGATGCTCGCCGGCGTCGCGGCCAACCTGGACGTCGTGCGGGACACCAAGCCGATCCTCGTCGCGCTCGACGAGATCGAGGACCCGCACAACTTCGGCGCGATCCTGCGGAGCACGGTCGCGGCCGGCGGCGCGGGCGTCGTCGTGCCCGAGCGCCGCATGGCCCCGCTGTCGTCGACGGCGGTGAAGGCGAGCGCCGGGACGGCCCTGCGCATCCCGATCGCGCGCGTCTCCAGCCTCGCGTCCGCGCTCGAGCAGGCCAAGGAGCGCGGCTACTGGGTCGTCGGGCTCGAAGGCGGGATGGCGCTCCGCGGCGACCCCGAGCGGTTCACGGTCTGGACCTACGACTGGGACCGGCCGGTCGTGCTCGTCGTCGGCAACGAGGGCCGCGGGCTGCGGCAGGGCGTGCGCGCGGCGTGCGACGCGCTCGTCGAGATCCCGATCCGCGGCGAGGCCGAGTCGCTCAACGCGTCCGTCGCCGCCGGCATCGCCCTGTTCGCGGCGACGCGCGAGCGCGCGTAGCCGCACAACAAATCGGCAGGGCGACCACCGCTCGGGTGGCCGCCCTGCCGTCCCCTCTGGCCGGGCCGAAGCCCGGCTTCTCACCCAACCCTGGGGAGAACTCTGCGCCGGGCGCGGCGGGGGGCCGCGGCGGCGAGCGACGCTCAGGAGCGACGCCGAAGGCCGTAGACGATCTTGCGGATCGTGTCGAACTGGAGGTACGGGTGCTGCTCGCGGAGTTCCTCGATGGCCTCGTAGGCCGGCACGTTGTGCTCGCGGAGCGTCCGAAACTGCTGCCGGATCTGGTAGTCGCGCACGCCCTTCTCGTTGAGCAGGTTGTTCTGCGCGAGCATCTCGTAGACGTCGGACGGGACGAGGCCGCCGAGCGGGTTCGGGTCGAAGCGGATCTCCATCGGCGTAGCGGTCGGGTGGGCGGGCCCGTGTGTGAACCCGAACGGAGGGTACGGAGCCCCTGCGGCGTGCCCAACCCGGCTGTCCCGAACGGTCTAATCCTCCGGCTGAATGGTCGGAGCCTCCCCTGAGCGGCGCGGCACCGTCAGCGGACCGCCCTCCACACGTGTCACGACGCCCGCGTCGAGCCAGCGGTCGCCCTCGTCCTCGCGCAGGCGACCGTCCACGAGGACCCGGTCCTCGACCGCCAGGCTGTCCGGCCCGACGCCGCGGACCTCGACGGCATGGTCGGCCGTCCCGATCCACACCTGCCCGTCCGCCCCGACGGCCTGAACGACGGCGTCGATGCTGACGCTCACGCGGCGGCCGTCGAGCGTGACCGTGTCGATGCGCGCGAGCGACGCGCCATCGAGATGGAACGCGCGCGGCGGCGGGTAGCGCACGAGCAGCAGCCCCGCGCCGACGCAGACGAGCGCGACCGCCGCCCACGCATACGCGGCACTGAGCCGGGCGTGGCGGCGGTGCCCGGTCAAGGCGTCGCGGGGCGCGCGTCGACGACCCCCTCGACCACGACCTCCTCGCTCGCGGCCGCCGTCGCCGCGCTCAGGCCGGTGCCCTGCACGAGGAGCGCGATCACGCCGGAGACGGCGTAAAACAGCAACTGCGCCGCGTGCGCGAGCACGGCGTACGCCATCGCCGGATCCTCCTGGACGTTGAACAGCACCTCGAACGCTTGGACCGTCGCAAAGTGGAAGGTGCCCGTGCCGCCCGGCGACGGCAGCGTCATCCCGACCGCGCCGACCGTCATCAGGCCCCACGCGTCGACGAGGTTCAGGCCGTAGGTCTGCGTCATGCCGAGGATGCGGAGCGGCAGGTACGACATCATCGCGTAGCAGCCCCAGATGACGAGCGTCGACGCGACCAGCGCGCCGGGGCGGCCGGTGCGGACGAGCGTGAGGGCGCCGTCGCGGAACTGCGCGAGCAGGCCGGGGCCCGCCTTCGGTGCCGCGCGGCGCGCACGGATCCGCAGCGTCACGATCATGATCACGACGACGAGCAGACCGCCGATGACGACCGCGTCCACGACGGCCGGGAGCCCGGCGACGAGCCGCTCGACGCTCGCCGCGGCCCCGGCGGCGACGGTCCCGAGGCGGCCGCCGAAGATCAGGCCGACGCTCGCGAGCGCGAGCGCGAGCATGGCGACGTCGAGCAGGCGCTCGGCGAGAACCGTCCCGGCGACCGCGACGAACGACACGGGCCGGCGCGCGGCGACGTTGCCCGCGCGCACGGCCTCGCCCAGGCGCGGCACGGCGAGGTTGACGAGGTAGCCGATGAACACCGACGACAGTGCGACGCCGAAGGGCGTCGGGCCGGGCTGCGGGCCGCCGTCCTTGGCCGGCCGCGTATCCAGCAGGAGCGTCCAGCGCCACGCTCGAGCGACGACGGAAAGAACCGACACGAGCGCCAGCGGCACGAGCCAGCCCCACGCGCCGTTGCGGATGGCCGTGGCGACGGCCCCGAGGTCGACCCCACGGAGCGCGGCGTAGAGCAGGCCGCCGCCGAGGGCGAAGCTGCCGGCGAGCGCGAGGCCGGTGCGCAGACGAGGGGACACGGGGTCGGGTTCGGGAGTCGACAAAGCTAGGCGGCGCGCGGCTCGGTCGCGGTTAAGCTCTCGCGCGCCGCCCCGTTCAGGGTCTGCCCTACCGGAGGTCGACGACCTCGGTCCCGCGCGGCGCGTCGAAGCGGAACAGCGACGACGCGAGCGACCGGTTCAGGCGCACGTTCGAGACGTCGAACTGGAGCGTCCCGCCGTTGCGGTCGTGCACGCGGACGCGCGTCGGGACGGCGTCGGAGGAGCGGACGTAGAGCGTCGCGTCGCGGACGGCTGAGCCGGACGCGCGCGGGCGCAGCGAGAGGACGTCGTACTGGACGCCTGAGATGGTCGCCTTCGTCGCGCCGGTCGCGCGGAAGACGCGCAGGTAGTCCGTAAAGAGCTGGCCGACGGAGAAGCCGACCTGGCGCTCGTCGTAGTCCTGGATCACGACCTGCCGGTCGTCCTGCGTGTACGACCACATCGTGCGGCCGTCGGTGACGAGGGTCTGCTCCTCGAGGTCGAGGCGGAAGGCGTTGCCGCGCACGGCGAGCGTGCCGTTCATGCGCTGGCCGCCGGACGTCTGGACGAAGTTGGCCTGGAGCGAGGACACGCGGCCGTAGCGGCGCTGGAGCTCGCGGGCGACGGCGTCGGGCGACTGGGCCGCGGCCTGTCCTGCAAAGAGGACAGCCATCAGGGCCGAAACGGCGCCGAGGCGCGTGAGGGTGGCGAAACGGGACATGAGAGTGGCGATTGGCGGGGGGATGCCCGAAGAGAGCCAAACCCCGTGCCGCGCCGGGCGGGTCCGCCGTCACGCCGTCTTCGCTGCCACGCCGTGCTCGCTCAGTCCCGCCAGTCCTGAAGCACGCGAAATCGGACCGGGAGGGTCGTCCGGACGGCAACGGGTCGCCCGTTCGAGGTCGCGGGCGTCCACCGCGACGCGACGACCGCGCGGAGGGCCGCCTGCCGCAACGCCGCCTCCGGAAGGCCCGACGCCTCGCCGTCGAGCGTCACGTCGCTCACCCGCCCGTCGACCCCAACCTCGAACCGGGCGATGACCAGCCCGCTCGTCTCCGTCTCGGCGGCGAACCGCGGATACCGGATCCCACGCTGGAAGGCTCGGATCCCGCCCAGGAGAATGGGAGGCGACTCATGGCAGAAGCCGGGGGCTGAGCATGGCGGCGCGCGGAAGCGCCACGTCCGCGCGTCGAGGTCGATCGCAATGTCGGCGCGCGACGGGACGCCGTTGATGCCCAGTTCCTCTGCCGTGTAGTAGCCGTCCGGATCGGCGCGGACGCGCTCGGCAGCGATGGCAGCCGCAAGCCGCTGAAGGGACGCGAGTGCGGGTGAGGCCGGCCGCGCCGTTATCGTCAGCACACGCACCGTGTCTCGCACGACGTCAGCCGAGATCTGTTCGGTCTCGGGGTCCGGGGCGCGCCACACCAGCCGCCGGCCCGACGCGGTCACCTCTTCGCCATCGGGAGCCGGCAGCCCCGAGGGGGACCACCGCCGGCCGAGGCGGCCGAGCAGCGTGTCGGCGTCGAGCACCTGCCGCCGCGGCGCGTCGGGGCGGATCGCGAACCGGACGGGGATCGTCATGCGGACGTTGACGGGCTGGCCATTCTGGGTCCCCGGCACGAAGCGCGTCTGCCGGAGGGCCGCGACCGACGCCGAGTCCAGGCCGGGGCTGACGGAGCGGGCGACCTCGACGGCCGTCGCCTCCCCTGTGGCCGTGACGACGAAGCGGATGACGACCGTCCCCTGCCGGCCCGCCTCCTGGTCGGCCGCAGGGTACGTGATGCTCTGCTGGAGCCCGGCGAGCCCGCCGACAATCTCGGGCGAGGTCTCGGGAAAGTCGAGCGTGTCGGCGGGCGTCTGTGCGGCGGCCGAGGTGGCGAGCGCGAGCGCGACGAGGGCGATTCGGAGGGGCATCGGCGTCGGGGTGGATGATCGAACCTACGGCGCGACGTGCCGGCGAATCGGGCAAACCGGCGTGACGGACGGGCGGCAGGAGCGGACGGTGTGCTCGGGCCGAAGACGCGCCATGGCGCGTCTCTACGGTCGGTCATACCCGGGACGCCGGGTTTCATCGTGGCACGACCGTGCGTGTCACACGACCGTGGGGGTCAGACGTCGGCGGCCTTGCGCTCGGCGGCCTCGGCCCGCGTCTCGTCGTCCTGAAACTCCTGCAACTCCTCGACGACCTCGGCGGCGTGCTCGCGGGCGTCGTCCGTCAGCTCTGGCGCCTGCTGGCCGGCCTGCGAGCAGAGGGCGAGTTCGATCCGCATCGGAAAGTGGTCCGACCCGACGTGTCCGAGGCGGTCGAGCGAGACGAGCGCGAGGTCCGGCGTGTGGAAGACGTGGTCGAGCGGGTAGCGCAGGAGCGCGTGGTCGGCGTGGAACGTCGAGTAGAGGCCGCGGCCGACGCGCGGGTCCAGCATGCCCGCGATCTTCTGGAAGAGCGTCGTCGTGGTGCTCCACGCGACGTCGTTGAGGTCGCCGCACACGACGACCGGCGCCGGCATCTCAGCCACGATCCTGGCGGCGCGGACGAGCGCGGCGTCGCGCAGCGTCGCGTCCTGCCCGATGTCGGGCCGCGGCGGGCGAGGGTGCAGCACCACGAGCCGCAGCGGCTCGCCCGACGGCAGGCGCAGCGTCAGGAAGAGGCTCGGCACCTCGGGCTCGACGAGGTGCTCGACGCGCGCGTCGTCGATGGGCAGGCGCGAGAAGACGCACATGCCGTACGTGTCGTCCTGCGGCAGCGTGACCGCGTGCGGGTGCGTCTCGCGCAACGCGCCGGCCGTCTCGGCCCACCAGGCGTCCGTCTCGACCGCCGCGACCACGTCGGGGTCCGCCTCGCGGATCGTGCGCAGCCAGCGTTCGCCGTCGCGGTTGGTCATCAGCACGTTCGAGACGACGAGCCGGAGCGAGCGGTCCCGGTCGGGGTCGACCGCCGGGACCGTCTGGACGCGCCACAGCGGCGAGTACGGGAGCATCCGGGCGGCCTGGTAGCCCACGACGAGCGCGAGCGCGCCGAGCGCCCACAGGTCCGGCGGCTCACGGCTGATCCCAGCGATGCCAGCCGCGACCAGGACGGCGAGCGCGGCGATCTGCCGGCGCGGGAAGTCGAAGGAGCGGATCCACCAGCGCGGCGAGCGGGAGATCGGCAGCAGCGTCGCGACGGCGAGCACCGCGGCGAGGCCGAGCAGAGCGATGCGGAGCGCCGCCATCACGGCCGCGCCGGGACGTCGCCGAACGGCCCGTCCAGCGTGTCGCCGGGGGCGACGACGAAGCGGAAGCGCGCACCCCGGACGCCCGCCGCCTCGAGCGGCGTCCGGATGACGCGCTCGACGGCGCGGGCGGCGTTGCGGGCGGGCTGCTCATCGGTCGCGAGGTGCGCCTCGGCCTGCCGACGGATCGCGGGGCGGACCTGCGCGAGGGCCGACCGGACGGCCGCGCGCTCGGGCGACCGGCTCAGCCGCTGCCAGCCGCCGGCATCGGCCGAGATCTCGGCGTCCTCGATCCGCGGCTCGACCGCGTACACGCTCAGCGCCGGCAGCGTCACCACGACGACGCCGTCGGGCGTGTAGCGGACGTCCTGCGGGCGCAGCCGGCGGGCGTCGAAGCCGTAGCTCGCGCGCCCCGGCACGCGCACGCGGACCGTCGTCTGGCCGACCGGCAGGTCCAGCACGCCGGGCAGCAGGCGCGTCGTGGACGTCGCCTCGGACTGGGTCCCGATCTCCAGCGCCCCCACGATCAGGAACTGCTCGGGCGCCTCGCTCTGGATGGCCGTCCACACGGACGTCTGAACCGTCTCCTCTGTGATCGCCGGCACGAGCCCGACGCCGAACGAGCGAACCGCGAACGCGACGAGCCCGATGACGATCAGCACCCCGACGGCGGTACCCGCGCGGTTTCCAGGCATCGGCGCGGTGACGTCCGGCGCATCGTCCGCATGTATGGATCCGTCGGTCGAGGTGTCGTCGGTCGGGTCGGGCACAGGCAGATGTCACGTGGCGGGAGACGGGGTACGGCCGGCCGCGCCCGATGGTCCCGGCCCGAGCGGCTCAGCCTGCGAGCAGCGCCACGGCGACGGCGGCCAGCCCGAGGCCGGCCGCGTTGGCGCGCGACAGCCGCTCGCCCCAGACGAGCGATCCGAGCAGGGCCGCCCCGAGCACGATGGAGACGTTGTTGAGCGGGAACGCGACCGGTGCGGGGACGATGTCGAGCGCGCGCAGCAGGAAGTCGGCCGAGGCGTAGTTGAGCACGCCCAGCCCCGCGCCCCACCCCGCGACGGCCGGGCCGGGCCAGCGGCCGGTCCGGAAGCCCGTCGTGACGACGGCGATAGCCCCGACGACGAACGCGACGCCGAACACGACGAGCAGGAACGCGGACGGCGGCACGGGCACGGCGGAGGCCTCACCGTAGCCCGTCTGGAACGCCTTCATCCCGACGTCCACGAGCCCGCCGACGACGAAGAGCGTCCCGAGCAGGACGGCGGCGCCCGCCGGGCGGCTCGGCATCGGGGCGTCGAGCGCGGCGGCGGACGACGCGGCGGGCACGACGCCGACCACGGACTGCGGCGCGTCGGGGACGCTGGACGGGCGGGCGACGAGCACGAACGCGAGCCCGGCCAGCGCCAGCCCGGCGCCCTGCACGAGCGTCGGGGCCTCGCCCCAGACGGCCCACGCCGCCACGACGGGCACGACGACCGAGAGGCGCATCGCGCTCGCAGCCAGCCCGATGCCGGCCTCGCGGATCGCGCGCGCGAACAGCCAGAAGCCGCCGATGTAGAGCACGCCCTCGACCGCCCCGAGCACGGCGGCGCCGGTCGGCATCGCCGCCGCCGCCGCCCCGTCCAGCCCGACCGCGAGCGCGGCCGCGGCGGCGTAGTTGGCCGCGAGCAGGGCCGTCCGGTCGAGGTCGCGGTGCTCGGCGAGCTTGAACAGGGTCGCGATGCCGAGGCTGCAGGCGACGGCGAGGCAGAGAAAGACCATCCGTCAGGGCGTCGGCGGGCGGACGATGAAGTACTCGACGCGCGACGGCTGCAGCGTGACGTCGCGGACGTCGAGGCCGGGCGGGACGCGCGGCGCGACCGAGACCGTGCCGGACGTCGTGTCGCGCGCGATGTCGCGGTAATCCACGACGGCCTCGAAGTCGGTCGCGTCGCGGGCGCGGCCGAAGAGGTCGTTCTCGGTGAGGGGCACGCGGTAGCGGGCGCGCAGCGTCGCCGGCTCGGTCCGCACGGCCGCGATGCCGCGCGGCACGTTGACGACGCGGACCGTCACCAGACGCTCGCCGCCCGTAAACTCGGCGACGGGCACCTGGACGGTCGTCGTGCGGACGGACGTGCGCAGCAGGCCACCGCTGGGGTCGGCGAGGCCGAGCGCGACGGTCGCCGACGCCTGGACGCCCGTGAGCCGCAGCGGGTCGGTCGGCCACGACGTGAGCCGGGCGACGAGCGAAGCTGCGCCGACGACCTCGACCGAGTCCGGCAGGAGGCGCGGCGGGCGCAGCAGGCCGTACTGGTCCGCCGTCTGGATGTCGCTCACCAGGCGGATCGGGACGCGGCGGCGCATCTCGGGCTCGAGCGCGAGCCGGACCGTCTTGGGGCGCACACCCTGGAGCACGACGTCGGTCGCGAGGCCGGACGCGAGCACGGCGCGCTCGAGGTCGACCGAGGGCGCGTCGGCGTCGAGCGGGACGACGGGGATCGAGCGGTCCAGCAGCATCAGCCGCCAGCCCTCGCCGCTGAACGTCGCGCGGGCGATCGTCGGCGGGGCCTCGCTCAGCGCCTGCCCGGCCGGCACGCCGACGACGCTCAGCGCGACCGGGATCGTGACGACGTACGACTCGCGCAGGCCGAACGTGAACCACATCCCGACCGCGAGCGCGAGCGAGACCGCCATCATGCGGACGTTCGGGCC
>JBBSUZ010000034.1:0-16039 GCA_038233965.1 Rhodothermales bacterium
CGCCTGCGACGTCTCGAGGCCGCGCACGATCTCGACGAGCGCCATCACCGGCACGGGGTTGAAAAAGTGCATCCCGACGACCTTCTCCGGCCGGCCCGTCGCGGCCGCGATGGTCGTGATCGAGATCGACGACGTGTTGGTCGCGAGGATGGCCTCGGCGGGCGCGGCGGCGTCGATCTGTCGGAACAGCTCGGCCTTGACGTCCGGGTTCTCGGTCGCGGCCTCGATCACGAGGTCTGCCCCGGCGACGCCCGTCGCGAGGTCCGTCTGGAGCGCGATGCGCCCGAGCGTGGCTGCGGCGTCGTCCGCCGTCATCTTCTCCTTCTTGACCTGCCGGCCGAGGTTGGCGTCGATGGTGGCGCGGGCGGCGTCGAGGCGCGACTGGTCGAGGTCGACGAGCGTGACGGCGTGGTCGCTCTGGGCGAAGACGTGGGCGATGCCGTTGCCCATCGTGCCGGCGCCGATGACGGTGACGTTCATTTGAGAGATCGGGAGTGGAGAGTCAGGAGTCGCCGGGCGCGACGCGCGCGCCGGTCGGCGTGAGGAGGACCGAGCGCGGACCGGCGGCGACGACGGCGCGGCCGCCGCGGAACGCCTGCGCCGCGCGGAACTGCGGCGCGATGACGACGGCGCCCGTGCGGTCGATGTAGCCGTAGAGGCCATCCTGGCGGACGATCGCGAGGCCTTCGGAAAAGGCCCCCGCCTCGTCGAATCGCGGGTCGATGACGGCCCGGCCCGCGCGGTCGATGTAGCCCCACCGCCCGCGGACGGAGACCGCGGCGAGGCCTTCGGAGAACGGCCCAGCGGCGGTGTAGGCCGGTGCGACGACGACCGTCCCCGTCGTGTCGGCGAAGCCGAGCCGGCCGCCGATGCTGACGCGGGCGAGCCCTTCGGAGAACAGGAAGCCCGGCCCCTCGAAGGCGGGCGCGATGGCGACGCCGCCGCGCGTGTCGAGGAAGCCCCACTGGCCGCGCGCGCCGCGGAAGGGCGCGAGCCCGGCCGAGAACGCGCGGACGTCGCGGTAGGGCAGTTCGAAGGCGACGCCGCCGTCGCGGTCGAGCGCGGCGAGCCCGGCGCTGCTGCCCGCGAAGATGCGCTGCACGGCCGTCAGCGGCGCCTGCCGCCGGACGACCGCGAGCCCGTCGGTATAGGCCGTCGCCGAGATCAGCGTCGGCGCCACGACGACCGTCCCGTCGGACGCGACGAAGCCGTAGCGGCGGCGGTCCGTCGAGCCGACGGCCACGCGGGCGCGGCCCTCGGAGAACGGCCCGGCCTCGGTGTAGAGGACGGGCACGACGAGGCGGCCGGCGGTGTCCGCGTAGCCCCAGCGGCCGTCCACGCGCACGGCGGCGCGGCCCTCGTTGAAGGCCGCCGCCTGCTCGAAGCGCGGCGTGACGACCGTCCGCCCGGCGGCATCGGCGTAGCCCCAGAGGCCGTCCTCGGCCTGCACCGGGTAGAGCGCATCGCCCGCGGCGACCTCCGCCGACGAGGCGACGGAGGCGGAGGCCTTCGCCTCGATGACGGCGGGGCGCGGCACGCACCCCGCCAGCGTCAGTCCGGCCAGCGTCAGGCCGGCGGCCAGGAGGGCGGCGCGCGTCACGCGGTCGCCCGCTCGAGGATGATCGCCGTCGCCTCGCCGCCGCCGATGCAGATCGCGGCGAGCCCGTAGCGGGCCTCGCGCTGCTGCATCGCGTGGACGAGCGTCGTGAGGATGCGCGCGCCCGAGGCGCCGATCGGGTGGCCGAGCGCGACCGCGCCGCCGTTGACGTTGAGCTTCTCGTGCGGGATGCCGAGCGCGTCCTGCGCCGCGAGCGCGACGACGGCGAAGGCCTCGTTGACCTCGAAGAGGTCAATGTCAGCGATCGTCAGACCCGCCTTCGCGAGCACCTTCTCGACGGCCTGGACCGGCGCCGTCGTGAACTCGACGGGCGCCTTGGCGTGCTGCGCCGTCGCGACGATGGTGCAGAGCGGCGTCTTGCCGTTGGCGCGCGCCCAGTCCTCGGACGCCACGACGAGCGCGGCCGCGCCGTCGTCGATGGTCGAGGCGTTGGCGGCGGTCACCGTGCCCTCTTTGGAGAACGCGCCGCGGAGGCCGGGGATCTTGTCGAACTGGACCTTGAACGGGCCCTCGTCTTTGGAGACGACCGTGTCGCCCTTGCGGCCCTTGACCGTCACCGGCGCGATCTCGGCGTCGAAGCGGCCCTCGTTGCTGGACGCCTGCGCGCGCTGGTAGCTCTCGACCGAGAACGCGTCCTGCGCCTCGCGCGAGACGTCGCACGTCGTCGCGCAGAGGTCGGCCGAGACGCCCATCGGGTTCGAGTCGTAGGCGTCGCGGAGGCCGTCGTGGAAGAGGGCGTCGATGAGCGTGCCGTTGCCGTAGCCGTAGCCGTAGCGCGCCTTGTCGAGCAGGAACGGCGTGCGCGACATGTTCTCCATGCCGCCGGCCACGACGACCTCGGCGTCGCCGGCGCGGATGGCCTGGTCGGCCAGCATCACGGCCTTCATGCCGCTCCCGCAGACCTTGTTGATCGTCAGGCACGGCACGGAGTCCGGCAGGCCCGCGCCCAACGCGGCCTGCCGCGCCGGCGCCTGCCCGACGCCCGACGTGAGCACGCAGCCCATCACGACCTCGTCGACCTGGCTGGCGTCGACGCCGGCGCGCTCGAGGGCCGCCGTGATGACGGTCGCGCCGAGGTCGGGCGCGGGGACGGTCGCGAGCGCGCCGCCGAACGAGCCCATCGGCGTGCGGGCGGCGGAGAGGAGGACGGAGCGGGACATCGGGCGCGGGAGTTGTGGAGGCGGAGGACGGGCGGCCGCTGGAAGCGGTTTCCGAAGGTATCTGGGCGGGCGGCGGGACGGGTTGACGGCCGGTGAAAACGCCGGCCCGTGCCCCCTACCCTTCTGTCGCGAGACGGCGCGCGAGGCGCTGCCGGCCGGTCTCGGCGTAGCGCGTGCAGGCCGTCGGCTCCACGAGCGCGTCCGTCGCGCCCGCGTCGCGCGCCGCGACGCGCTCGAAGAGGCCGGACGCGTCAGGGTGCGGCGTCACGAGGATGTCGCACGGCAGCGCCGCGATCGTCGCGAACGTTCGCCCGAAGTCGCCGGCGATGCCGGGCCAGCGGTCGTTGTCGCCGAAGCGGAAGCCGTCCTCGGCGACGGGCGAGATGCTGTCCGCGTAGACGACCGTGTGGCAGACGGCGCCCTCGCAGGCCGTCCACGTCCACGTCGTGCCGCCGGCCGTGTGGCCGGGCGTGGCGTGCGCCGTGAGCGCGAGGCTGCCGACGCGGACCGTCTCGGCGTCCGTGATGACGCGAACGTCGCGGACGGGCGTCATCGGGATCGCGACGAGCTCGGCGTACTGCGGGTCGTCGCGGCCGGGGACGCCGGCGCGGAGCACGGCCGCGCTCTGCGCGCTCGCGGCGACCGGCGCGCCCGAGAGCTGCTGGAGCCAGGCGAGGCCGGCGGCGTGGTCGTAGTGTGCGTGCGTGTTCAGGATGAGCTTCACGTCCGCCATCCGGAAGCCCAGTGCCTCGACGTTGGCCGCAATGCGCGGGGCCGACTCGCGCAGCGCGCCGTCGATGAGGATGTGCCCCTCGGGCGACGTCACCAGAATCGACCCGAGCCCGGCCGTCCCGACGTAGTACGTGCCGCCGTAAATCCGGAACGGCGCGCGCGGCGCGTTCCACGTCGCGCAGTTGGAGCACGGCGTGGCCGACGTATCGGCGGTGATGGCGACGCTCGCGGCAGGCGGCTCGGCCGGCGCGTCGGTCCTGGCGACGGGCGAGCAGGCAGCGAGGAGGAGCAGGAGCGGCAGGAGTCGGAGCACGGCGCGGAGCAGACAGAGTGGCCGAAGATATCCGGCCCGCTGGCTGCCACGGCGTCGGCACGGCCTCAGGGTAGCTTGGCCGGAAACGCCCCGCACGCCCCGTGTCCGACCAGTCCGACTTTTTCCTCGACGCGAAAGAGGCCAAGCGCAGTGCCCAGACGCCCCTCATGCGGCAATACTGGAAGATCAAGGACAAGCACCCCGGCGCCGTCCTCCTCTTCCGCATGGGCGACTTCTACGAGACCTTCGACGAGGACGCGGTCCTCGTCGCGGACGTCCTCGGCATCACGCTCACCAAGCGCGGCAACGGGGCCGCCGAGGACACGCCGCTCGCGGGCTTCCCGCACCATTCGCTGGACCAGTACCTGCCGAAGCTCGTCCAGGCCGGCCACCGCGTCGCCGTGTGCGAGCAGCTCGAAGATCCCAAGTTCGCGCGCACCATCGTCAAGCGCGGCGTGACCGAGATCGTGACGCCGGGTGTGGCGTTCCGCGAGACGCTGCTCTCGCCGCGGCAGAGCACGTACCTCGCGGCCGTCGCGTGGGGCGAGGGCAAACAGTCCGGGACGGCGGGCGTCGCCTTCGCGGACGCCTCGACCGGCGAGTTCTTCGTGTCCGAAGCCCCCGTCGAGCGGCTGGGATCGCTGTTGCAGACGATCGCGCCGGCCGAGGTCGTGGTCGACAAGCGCAAGATGTAGGCGCTGACGAAGGCGATGGCGGCCGTCCAGCCCGGCCCGCTCCCGTTCGCCGTCACCCGGCAGGAGGACTGGGTCTTCGGGGCCGACTTCGCCGAGGAGACGCTCAAACGCCACTTCCAGACGCACTCGCTCAAGGGCTTCGGCGTGGACGACCTGGGGGTCGGGACGACGGCGGCGGGCGCGTGCCTGTACTACCTCGGCGAGACGCAGAAGGGCCGCCTGCCGCACGTCCGCCGCATCCGCCGCTACCGCGCGGACGACCACATCGCGCTCGACCCGGCCACGCGCCGCGCGCTCGAGCTCGTGGCGAGCATGCACGACGGCAAGCGCGACGGCTCGCTCGTCGGCGTCCTCGACCAGACGCTCACGCCGATGGGCGGCCGCCTGCTGCGCCAGTGGCTCGTCCGCCCGCTGCGCGACGTCTCGCGCATCACCGCCCGCCTCGACGCCGTCGACCTCTTCGCCCGAGACGCCCGCCTGCGCCGGGGCGTGCGCGAGGAGCTGCGCCACGTCGGCGACCTGGAGCGGCTGTGCGGACGCGTCTGCACGTCCCGCGCCACGGCCCGCGATCTCGTCCAGCTCGGGCTGACGCTGAAGCAGGTCCCGCCCGTCAAGCGCCTGCTGAGCACGCCCGACGCGCCGGCCTTCGTGACGCGCCTCGCCGGCGCGCTCACGCCGTGCCAGGACACCGTGGACCGCATCGCCGCGACGCTCTCGGACGAGCCGCCCGCGCAGCTCTCTGCCGGCGGGACCGTCCGCGAGGGGTTCTCGGACGAGCTCGATGAGCTGCGCCGCGTGGCTGGCTCGGGCAAGGAGTTTCTGCAGGAGCTCCAGGCGCGCGAGTCCAAGCGGACCGGCATCCCGAGCCTCAAGGTGAACTACAACCGCGTCTTCGGCTACTACCTCGAGGTCTCGAACGCGCACCGCGACAAGGCGCCGGCGGAGTGGACGCGCAAGCAGACGCTCGTCAACGCCGAGCGCTACGTCACGCCCGAGCTCAAGCACTACGAGGAGACGATCCTGACGGCGCAGGACAAGATCGGCGCGCTCGAGACGCAGATCGTCGAGACGCTGCGCGCGGCCGTCGCCGAGGCCGTCGAGCCGGTCCAGGCCAACGCGCGCGCGCTCGCCGCGCTCGACGTGCTCGCGTGCTTCGCCGAGGTCGCCGAGCGCAACGGCTACGTCCGCCCGACCGTCGACGACTCGCTCGTGCTGGACATCGAGGCCGGACGCCACCCGGTCGTGGAGCGGACGCTGCCCGCGGGCGACGCCTTCATCCCGAACTCGGTCCGCATGGCCGGCGGCGAGGCGCCCGAGGCCGAGGACCTCGGGCAGGTGCTCGTCATCACCGGGCCCAACATGGCCGGCAAGAGCGTCGTGCTGCGCCAGACCGGCCTGATCGTGCTCCTCGCGCAGGTCGGAAGCTTCGTGCCCGCGACCCGCGCCCGCATCGGCGTCGTGGACGCCCTGTTCACGCGCGTCGGCGCCTCGGACAACCTCGCGGCCGGCGAGTCGACGTTCCTCGTCGAGATGAACGAGACGGCCAACATCCTCAACAACGCGACCGGCCGCTCGCTCCTGCTGCTCGACGAGGTCGGCCGCGGGACGTCGACGTTCGACGGGTTGAGCATCGCGTGGGCCATCGTCGAGCACCTCCACGAGACGCCGGCCGTCGCCGCCCGCACGCTCTTCGCGACGCACTACCACGAGCTCAACGCGCTCGCGGACCGCCTCCCGCGCGTCGCGCCGTTCCGCGTGACGGTCCAGGAGCATGGCGGCCGCGTCGTCTTCCTGCGGACGCTCGTGCCGGGCGGGGCGGACCACAGCTACGGCATCGAGGTCGCGAAGATGGCGGGCCTGCCCGCGGCCGTCCTCGCCCGCGCCCGCGACGTCCTGCGGCACCTCGAGGCGCACGACGTCGCCGCCGAGGTCGGCGTGATCGGCGACGACACCGCAGGCGCGCCGGCCGGCGACGGGGCGTCGATGCCGTCCGTCCGCCGCGGGCGCGTCGCCGCGCTGCCCGAGGCCTCCGCCGTTCCGGCCGGTCCGCCGGTCGATCCGGCCGCAGCCGGCGTCATGGCGCGTCTCGTGGACCTCGACCCGGACCGGATGACGCCCATCGAGGCCCTGATGGCCCTTTCGGAGCTAAAGCGCGCGGCGCGCGGTTGAGACCGAGCGGCGGCGAACGGACCGCACGGACGCGCGTTGTCTCCGTCCTTCTCGCCTCTGCTCATGTCCCTCACCGACTCTGCCGCTCGCCTGTCCCGTTCGGCCGCAGCGGACACGGCCCCGTGGATCGTCCGCCTCGCCCGAGCCGGCTACGCCGCCAAGGGCGCCGTCTACATGCTCGTCGGCGGCCTCGCTGTGGCCGCGGCTGTCGGGGCGCGCGGTGAGACCGAGAGCAAGAGAGGCGCGCTTGCCACGGTGCTCGGTGCGCCGTTCGGACGCGCCATTCTGGCTATCGCGGCCGTCGGCCTGATGGGCTACGTCGTGTGGCAGGGCGTGCGCGCCGTCCTCGACCCCGAAGGCCGCGGGTCGGACGCCAGGGGCCTGGCCGTCCGTGCGGGCAACGCCCTGAGCGGCGCGATCTACGGCAGCCTCGCATTCGAGGCGCTGCGCCTGTCCCGCGGCGCGAGCGGCTCGGCCGACCAGAACAGCACGGCGCACTGGACGAGCGCGGCCCTCGGCCTCCCCTTCGGCCGCCTCCTCGTCGGGCTGGTCGGGCTCGGCGTGGCGGGCTATGGCGTCTACCAGGCCGTGCGCGCCGTCCGGTCGGACGTCGGCCGACGCCTCGACCTTTCCAGGCTCACCGCCGGGCAGCGCGAGAATGTGGAGTGGATCGGACGCGCCGGCCTCGGTGCGCGCGCCGTCGTGTTCGTCCTGACCGGTCTCTTTCTCGGCGTCGCCGCCTGGCGCGAGCGCGCAGCCGACGCCCGCGGGCTCGACGGGGTGCTGCGCACGCTGGAGCAGCAGGCGTTCGGGCCGGCCCTGCTTGCCGCGGTCGGCCTCGGACTGGTGGCGTACGGCCTGTTTCAGATCATCGAGGCCCGCTACCGCACCATTCGCCCCGCCTGACCACCGGGTCCCGGAGCGAACCCTGCTGCGGCCGGGAGGCGTGCGCGCCGTGTGGACCGGGTGTACGCGTCCTCCGCGCATCCGCCCCACGCGTGCTCAGCCGACCGAGTGGACGCTGCGCCGGCCGGGGGCGTCAGGCCTGCCAGGTCGGTGCCGAGGGCGTCGAGACGGGACGCATCGTCGGTGGGCGCGTCCGCCATGGGGCCGGGTCGGTGAGCCGGCCGGACGGCGGGCGGGGCGGGTTCGGAAAATCCCTGGTGCTCGGGCGTGAGCCCCGGCGCGCCGGTTTCTCGGCTGAGGGAATGCACCCCTTCAGCCCACCCGATGAACCGCGTTCTCCCTGTCCTCCTCGTCGCGCTCGCGCTCGCGCCTGCTGCCCTCGCGCAGCGCCGGACGCCACGCGTCTCGCCCCGCCTCTCCGTCCCCGCGTTCGAGTGGGGCCGCCACGCCGCACAGGGCTCCGCCGCCCGAAGTCTCAGCAGCTACCGCAGCGACCCGTCGCCTGCCAGCGCCCTCGGCGGCTACACGTGGTACGACAGCAACGAGGCCGCGCTCGCGACCGACAATGGCTTCGAGAGCATCGCCGGCCAGGGCGACAACCTGAACCTCGACGACAACGAGGCGAAGATCGTGACGCTCCCGTTCCTCTTCGATTTCTACGGCACGACCTACTCGCAGGTCATGGTCCACACCAACGGCGTCGTGTCGTTCACGTCGAGTGCCGCGGTCCCGTCCGGCGAGATCGGCGACTCCAATGAGCCCAACACGGTCATTGCGGCCTTCTGGATCGACCTCGTCGCGACCAACGGCGGCGGCGTCTACACGACGAGCGATTTCGAAGCCGGGCGCGAGGTGTTCGTCATCGAGTGGAACGAGATGGCGATCGTGGGCCCGCCGAACCCGAACCAGGACCCGCTGACGTTCCAGATGCGGCTCTATGAGGACGGCGAGATCCGCCTCGTCTACCCGTTCAGCTTCTACTCGTACGTGACGGGGCTGAACGGCGACCCGGTGGGCATCGAGGACCCGAGCGCGCAGCTGTTCCTGGACATCGGCGCGGCGCTGCGCGCGTCGTCGCTCTACCGCGTCCCGCAGGGCTACACGGTCGTGATCCAGCCGCCGGTGGCCTCCACCTTCGGCGTCTCCCCGCGCAGCCTGAATGGCGCCCCCGTGAGCATGGCCTTCGTTACGACGGCGTGCGGCTCGCAGCCGAGCCGCGTCCAGGAGTTCGTCGTCCGGACGACGGCCGCCACCGTCTCGTCCTCGATCGACGGCGACGACGTCTTCGTGCTGCTCGACCCCGAGGTGGACGTCGCCGACGGCGAGGCGGTCGTGCGCGTCAACTTCGTCGGGCTGGCGGACAGTGAGGGGCCGCACGTTGCCACGGTGACGATCGCCGGCGAGGAGATCCCGCTGCAGGGCTCCGTCTTCCCCTCGACGCCCGAGGCCTACACCGAGACCGGCGGCGGCTACACCGGCCGGACGTCCGTGCCGGGCTGCGGCCCCACGGCGGCGGCGCCTGCGGTGATGCTGCCGTTCGGGCGGGCCGCCGGCGACCGGCCCCTCGGCATCACAGACCTTCGCCCGGACTCGCTCGCCCTCGCGACGCCGTTCCGGCTCTACGGCGAGCCCTACTCGAAGGTCTACGTCAACGCCACGGGCTCGCTCACCTTCGAGGAGCCCGCCACGCCGTACCGGATCCTCGTGGACCTGCCGCCGGGCGACGGCAGCGAGACGGCCGTCGCCGCGCCGGCCGTCTACGCGTACTACCCGCAGCCCGCCGGCAGCGGGCAGGCGCTCGTCCCCGGCGCGGCCTACGGCGGCGTCCGCGACGTCACCGGGGACGGCATCCCGGACCTCGTGGTCACGTTCTACCGCGTGGGCCAGTTGTTCGGCGGCTACGCGACGTGGCAGGCCGTGCTCGCGCCGTCCGCGACGCCCGGCGCCAACGGCACGCTCCGCTACACCTACTTCTCCGGTCCGGACCCCGCCGACGGACAGCCCTATACCGTCCTCCAGGACAAGGTGGACGGCCTCTCGCGGCGCGGCGTCTCGGGCGTCTCGGGCGACCAGGCCGCGCTCGCGACCGAGTCGCGCAGCTTCCCGTACCTCTTCGATGGGGCGCAGCCGCCGATGTTCGACGTCTCGCTCGGGTCCGTCGCGACCGAGATCGTGCCCCGGACGGAGACGATCGTCGGCGCACCGGCGGGGCCGTTCCGCGCGGGCTACCGCCTGCTCTCGGCGCCGGCCGCCGGCATGACGGTGGCGATGCTCGCCGAGCAGAACCTCGTGCAGGGCCTGCCGGACTCGTACCCGACGACCGGCAGCGGCCCCGTCGGCCCCAACCTGCTCACGGCGTACGACGGGGTGACCGGCTACACGCGCCCCGCTGGCCTCACAGCGACGCTCGTCCCGGGCGAGGGCTTCCTCTGGCAGTTCTACGACCAGGACATCCTGCCGACCCTCGAGCCCGGCACCAGCCAGAGCGTCCGCCTGCCGATGGCGCTCGTCGCCGGCGGCACGCGCCAGACGACGGCCGCGACGGTCCCGCTCACGGCCGCCATTGCGCCGGACGAGCCGACGCGCTGGGAGATGGTCGGCAACCCCTTCGAGGCGCCGATCAGCCTCGCCGGCATGATGGCGTGGGCGACCGGCGGCACGCTCGACAGCGGCGTCGGGCAGGTCTGGAATGCGGCCACGCGCTCGTATGTCCCGACGACGGTCCGCGGCGACCGCCTCGAGCCGTGGGAGGGCATGTTCATCGAGGGCGGCTCGGCGACGACCCTCGTCGTCCCGACCTCGGCCCAGATCGTCGGCGTCGCCACGCGGCCGGCCCGCGCGGTCGTCGCCTTCTCGCTGGACGGCCTCGCGCCCGACGGCACGCCGACGCGTGACGACGGCGCCGTCCTCGTCGTCGACGGCGCGGCCGATGCGGGCTGGGACGGGCTGGACGCCTCGAAGCTGTCCGCCGCCGCGCCCTACGCGACGCTCGCCTTCGCCGGCACGCGCGCCGGCGCGGCGCGCCTGAAGTCGCAAGAGTCGCGCCCCGGCGCTGAGCCGTTCACGGTCCCGCTCACCATCGACGCCGTCGGCGTGACGGGCGCGCTCACGCTCCGCTGGGCTGGCGTCGACGCGCTCCCGGCCGACTGGGGCCTGCGCCTGACGGACACTGAGACGGGCACGACCGTCGACCTGCGGCAGGAGACGAGCTACGCCTTCGCGGCCGCCGCCGCGCCGCCCGACGCGGCGCTGCTCGCGACCGGCGTGCCGGTCCCGCGCCTCGCCCGCGGCGGGGCGCCCCGGTTCACGCTCGCCGTCGTCCCCGGTCGCCCCGTCGGGACGGAGACGGCTGGGCTGCCCGAGACGCTCGCGTTCGCGCTGGCCGGCCCCAACCCGGTCCGCACGGCGACGCGCTTCCGCGTGGCGCTGCCCGCCGCCATGCACGTCTCCATGACCGTCACCGACGCGCTCGGCCGCGAGGTCGCCCGCATCGCCGACGGCGAGCTGGCGGCCGGCGAGCACACGGTCGCGTGGGAGGCCGGGCGTCAGGCGTCGGGCGTCTACGTCGTGCGCCTGCAGGCGGGACGCGAGGTCCGGACGGTCCGCGTCGTCGTGGCCCGGTAAACGAGACGCGCCCGCGGCTCAGCGCGAGCCGCGGGCGGGGGGGGGTGGTCTTGCCGATCTGGCCGGGGGGGGGGTACGCGCCGAGCAGCGTCGCGGCGCGGCCGAGGGAGGCGGCGAGGCGGTCGAGGCCCGGCGTGATGCGCTCCTCGTTGGTCTGCGCCATCACGGCCGCCGTCGCCTCGGCGAGGCCCGCGAGCGTCGCGCCGATGGCGCGGCCGTCGAGGCGGTCCGCCGTGAGCAGGCCCTTGAGCGTGTCGAGACCGGCCTCGACGTCGCCGAGGTCGATGTCGTTGTTCTGCTGGCACGCGCTGCGCCAGCGGTCGATGATCGTGACCGCGGCGGTCGGCGTGAGGGAGGTGACGCCGCTCTCGAGCGCGTCCGTCGTCTGGTCGAGCCCGTCGTCGGGCAGGTCCTGCATGAATCCGAGCATTGGAACCGAGGGATTGGAAGAAGGAGACGTCGACAGGCGGCGTGCTTTAGAGCACACTTAGGATTGGTACATGGTGCATCGTTCGGGGGACAGAGCCTGAACAGGTCAGGGCTCGAATGTCCCCGGTACTCAGAACACTGTACCTACCTGCATTTCGCTCTAGCCGGCCATCGCGGAGCCGGCGTGGCGGAGGAGCGAGCCGAGCCGGGCGAGCGTCGTGCGCATCGCCACGTCCGTCCCCTCGGCCGCGGCCTCGGTCTTCTCGCCGAGCGTCATGAGCAGGCGGCCGATGACGGCGCCGTCGCGGCCTTCGCCCGTGAGCGAGGTGTGGAGCTCGCCGAGCGCGTCTGCGACGGGGTGCAGGTCGGCGTTATCCGTCGCGAGGATCTTGCGCCGCCAGTCGTCGATGCGGTTGACGGCCTTCGAGAGCGGCAGCATCGTGAGTCCGCGCTCGAGCTCGTCTACGGTCGCGGTGATCTCGGCGACGTGCGTGTCGGTGGGAATCGTGTCCATCAGGGTTGAGGGGTTGAGAGGTGACGAGGTCGAAAGGTGGACGAGCGAAGAAAGGGGGGTGCGTGGTCGCGGGGTCGTGCACCGGCAGATGCATCCCCTCTCAACCTCACGGCCCTCACCCTCTCAGCCCTCGACCGGCGTGGCCGGGGACGGCGTGACGACGCCCGCGGGAAGTCCGTCGCCCGCGGAGGGCGGGAAGTCGTGGTGCGGCAGGCCGCCCTGGAACGTGTCGCGGGCGGCCCGTGCGACCTGCATCGTGACGTAGCCGTCGGCGACGGCCCCGATGACGCCGCCGACGAGCGGGATGCCGCGCAGCACGCGGCTCTCGACGCCCGACGCGACCTTCTTGGCGCCCCACTTGGCCGTCCGGATCGCGCCCGAGACGACGAGCTTGAGGCCCTTCTCGGCGAGCTTCAGCCCGACGCGGTCCAGCGTCTCGGCGTCGGCGTCGCGGGCGGGGTCCTGCGGGGCGATGCCGATGAGGCAGCCGAGCACCTGCTCGCGGACGTGCGCCTGGTTCGGGTCGTGGCCCGCGAGCGCGGCGACGGACGCGACCATGTGGAGCTGCACGAGGGCGACGCCGGCGAGGTTGGCCGGGAGCACGATCGGGAGCGTCAGCCAGCCGCCGAGGCCGCTCGCGAAGCCGGCCGCCGTCGTGATGGCGATGTGGCGGCGGACGAGCCGGTCGAAGTGGTCGTCGAAGTCGCCATCCGTCTGGCGGATCTCGGCGGCGAGCTCGGCCGGCGGCGGCAGGCCCGGCAGGCCGTCGAGGGCGAGCGGGTACAGGCGGTCGAGGACGAAGCGGCGGACCGGGGTCGTGACGGACATCGCAGGAGGAGTCAGGAGAGAGGGGCGACGCGGTCGAGCTCGCGCTCGATCTCGCGCCGCAGCGGGCCGGCGAACGCCCGCGCGAGCAGGCCGAGCGTCGCCGTCACACGGACGGTGTCGGGGCCGGCGTCGAGGCGGCCGTCGATGCCGCGGCCGGAGACGTGCAGCGCGGGGCCGTCCCACCACGACCGGACGCCGTACTCGGCGACGAGGCGCTCGGCGATGGAATCGGCGGCACGGCGGGCTCCGTCGGGGCCGAGCGTGTGGGAGCGGGTGATGTCGATCGTGGCCAACGTGCCGGGGTGAGGGCCGGGTGCAACGCGGCCGCCCCGCCGCGGTTCGGACGTTCGGTGCGGGACGTCACGGTTCGGACGTTGCGATCGTGCGCGGTCGTCGCGGTATCCGGGACGGGACAGACGCCGCAGCGGGGCGTCTCTGCTACGACGTGCGCGGTCGGAACAAACCGCAACGCCACCGTCGAATCCCCCATCCCCCATCCCCCATCCCCCATGACCCTCCCCTTCCTCGGTCGCGCACCGCGCCTCGGCGCAGACGTCTTCGTCGCCCCCACCGCCGCCGTCGTCGGTGACGTCACGCTCGGCGACGGCGCGAGCGTGTGGTACGGCGCGTCGATGCGCGGCGACGTCCACTGGATCGAGGTCGGGCCGGGCTCGAACGTGCAGGACTGCGCGACCGTCCACGTCTCGCGCGGGACGCACCCGTGCCGCATCGGGGCCGGCGTGACCGTCGGTCACAACGCCGTCGTGCACGGCTGCACGGTCGAGGACGACGTGCTCGTCGGGATGGGCGCGGTCGTGCTGGACGGCGCCGTGATCGGGGCGGGCAGCATCGTCGGGGCCGGCGCGCTCGTGACCGGCGGCACCGCCATCCCGCCACGGTCGCTCGTGCTCGGGAGCCCGGCCCGCGTCATCCGCACGCTCACCGACGCCGAGGTCGAGCGGAACCGGGCCAACGCCGCCCACTACGTCCGTATGTCCCGCATGTACAGTGGCCTGGACGCCCCCGAATCGAATCCGTTTTACACCGACGAGCGCGACGAAATGGCCCGCTGAACGTGGGCGAGGTGATGCCGCTGGGCGCGCAGCCGATCCCCGACGTCCACACGCCCCCGGTCCCATGTCGCCGTCGATCCTCGCCGCGTTCGGTGTCGCCTGCCTCGCCTCCGTCGTCTGGCTCGCCCGGACGGCCCCGCCGGAGCCCGCCGCCATCCTCGACCGGACGTACCGGTAGCGCCTCCGCGCACGGATTCTGACGGATGCGCCAGCGCGTCGCCGTCATTCTTCAGAAGGGAGCGGCGCCGGGCACGGCAGCGAGGGGTTCCCCGCCCGGCGACCCGCGTGCGGGTCTGCGCGGATTTTTCCCCCGGCCCGGCCGCGCCGCCGGGTTAGTTTGGGCGACTCTGCGGGCCGGTACCTCCGGGTGCCGGCCTCCTTTCGTGACCAGACTTTCCACCGCCGCGGCGGACGTGCAATGGGCGTAATGAACAAGATGAGGGAGAGCACGGGATTCATCCTGTGGCTCCTCGTCGCGGCTTTCGGCGGCCTCTGGGTGCTCCAGGACTCCGGCTTCTTCGACGCCATCACCGGCAACCGGGGCGGCGGAAACAACATCGCCACCGTCGACGGCATCCCCGTCGAGTCCGAGCTCTTCAACAACCGCGTCGAGCAGCAGGTGCAGGGCTACCAGGCCCAAGGCGTGGACGTCAACAGCGCCGTCCGCCAGCAGATCGAGACGCAGACCTACGACGAGCTCGTCACCAACGCGCTCGTCGAGCGCGAGATGGACCGCCTCGGCATCGGCGTCACGGACGACGAGGTCTTCCAGCTCATCAACGGCGACACGCCGGACCCGCTCATCGCGCAGGTCTTCTCGGACGGCGCCGGCGGCGTCAACCGCGCCCAGCTCGCCGAGGCGGCTGCCAGCACGGACCCGCAGATCATCCAGCAGCTCGGGGCCATTGAGGAGCAGGTGCGCCGCAACCGCCGCACCGCCAAGCTCCAGGCCCTCGTGAGCGCCGCCGTCCGCGTGAGCGACGCCGACGTCGACGCCGAGTTCGTCCGCCGCAGCCGCACCGCCGACGCCCGCGCCGTCGCGCTCCGCTACGCGGACGTCCCCGACGCGCAGGTCCAGGTCTCGGACGCCGACCTCCGCGCCTACTACGACGCCCACCGCGACGACTACGAGCGCGCCCGCACGTGGGCCGTCGAGGTCGTCTCGTTCGACAAGGCCCCGACGCGGGCGGACTCGGCGCGCGCCATCGGCGAGATCCGCGGCCTCGCCCGGCCCTTCGCCGCCGCGGCCGACCCGGCCGCCTACGCCCGCCAGAACTCGTTCGGCGGCGACGCCGCGCCGGCCTACGTGAGCGCCGGCGACCTCGCGCCCGAGCTCGCCTCGGCCGTCTACTCCAACCTCCAGGTCGGCCGCGTCGTCGGGCCGGTCGTCGCGGGGGATCAGGTCATCGTCGCCCGCATCACGGGCGTCCGCAACGCGGCGAGCCCGCTCGTCCACGCGCGCCACATCCTGCTCCCGGCGGGGCAGGCCGGCCAGGCGGAGCAGCTCAAGGCGCGCATCGCCTCCGGCGCGATCACGTTCGCACAGGCCGCGCAGCAGTACTCGACCGACGAGTCCAACAAGGGCCGCGGCGGCGACCTCGGCTGGTTCTCGCGCGGCCGCATGGTCGGCGAGTTCGACACGGCCGTCTTTGGCGCGCCGGTCGGGCAGGTCATCGGGCCGGTCCGCACGCAGTTCGGCGAGCACCTCATCCTCGTCGAGGGCAAGAGCGCGCAGGAGGCCGAGCTCGTCCAGATCGCGCGCCCGGTCCGGGCCAACACGGACGCCGTCCGCGAGGCCGCCGAGGACTTCGTCGTGCTCGACATCCAGGAGGAGGGCCGCCCCTTCGCCGACGCCGCCCGCGAGAAGAACCTCACGGTGACGCCGCTCGAGATCCAGGAGGACCAGCCCTACGTGCCCAGCCTCGACGTCGGCCGCGAGCTCATCCGCTTCCTGCGGACCGCCGAGCCGGGCGCCGTC
>JBBSUZ010000035.1:0-15521 GCA_038233965.1 Rhodothermales bacterium
CGGTGGGAGCAGCGGTGCGATGGCGTCCCACTGCGCGTCGGAGAGTTCGTAGCGGCGCATGGCTCTCGGGTGAGGAGCGCCGAAGATCACCTCATCCGAGTTTCCGTACAGAGCCTAGTCCCCAATCCCCAATCCCGCGAAGCGTTAGCCGAGTCTCCCCACGCTACCTTCACGGAACGTCACCCTGCGATCCGATGCTCGACCCCGTCCCGCCGCCGTCCGGCTTCACCGCCGCCGTCACGCCCGACGCCTTCGCCGAGATGACGCGCCGCGCGGCGGACGACGCCGACGCGTTCTGGCTCGAGCAGGCCGGGCGCCTCGACTGGATTCAGGCGCCCACCGAGGCGTGCGACGCGAGTTTCAGTCTCGACGACCTGCACATCCGCTGGTTCGCGGACGGAAAACTGAACGCCTGCCACAGTGCCCTGGACCGGCACGTCGCAAACGGGCTGGGCGACCGCACGGCGTTCTGCTTCGAACCGGACGATCCGGCCGATGAGACGCGTCGCCGGACGATTACCTACGCCGAGGCGCTCCGCGAGACGCAGCGCATGGCCAACGTCCTCACCTGCGCCGGCGTACAGAGGGGCGACCGCGTCACGATCTACCTCCCGATGATCCCCGAGGCGGCGTACACGATGCTCGCCTGCGCCCGCATCGGCGCGGTCTTCTCCGTCATCTTCGCCGGCTTCAGCCCCGAGTCCATCGCCGGCCGCTTGGTCGACGCCAGGAGCGAGGTCGTTGTGACGGCGGATCAGGGACGGCGCGGCGGCCGCACCATCGCCCTCAAGGCCAACGTGGACGCGGCCGTCGTGAAGGCCGAGGCGCGCGGGCAGAGCGTCCGCAAAGTCCTCGTCGTGCGCAACACGGGCGGCAACGTGCTGTGGGACGACGCGCGCGACGTCTGGACGGACAGGGCGCCGGGCTGCGACGACACCGTCTGCCCGTGCGAGCCGATGGACGCCGAGAGCCCACTCTTCATCCTTTACACCTCGGGCAGCACCGGCGCCCCGAAGGGCGTCCTCCACACGACCGCCGGCTACTGCGTGTGGACGTCCTTCACGCACGCGCTGACCTTCGACCTGCGCCCAGAAATCGACGTCTTCTGGTGCACGGCGGATGTCGGCTGGATTACGGGGCACAGCTACCTCGTCTTCGGCCCGATGCTCAACGCCGCGACGCAGGTCTTCTTCGAGGGCGTCCCGACGTTCCCCGACGCGGGCCGCATGTGGGAGGTCGTGGACCGCTGGAACGTCACGCAACTCTACACCGCGCCGACGGCGATCCGCGCGCTCATGGCTGCCGGCGACGCCTTCGTGACGCGCAGCAGCCGCGCCTCGCTCCGCATCCTCGGAACCGTCGGTGAGCCGATCAACCCTGAAGCGTGGCGCTGGTACGACGCGGTCGTCGGAGAGCACCGCTGCCCGGTCGTGGACACGTGGTGGCAGACCGAGACGGGCGGCACGATGATCTCGACGCCGCCCGGCGCGGGCGCGCAACTCCCCGGCGCCGCCGGCTTCCCGACCCCCGGCGTAATGCCCGAGATCGTCGATGCGGAGGGCACCCCGCAGCCCGGCGAGGCGGAGGGCATTCTCACGATTACGCAGTCCTGGCCGGGGCAGGCGCGGACGATCTACGGCGACCACGCCCGCTTCGCGCAGACGTACTTCTCGACGTACCCCGGCCGCTACTTCACCGGCGACGGCTGCCGACGCGACGCGCAGGGCCGCTACCTCATCACGGGCCGCGTGGACGACGTCATCAACGTCTCGGGGCACCGGATGGGGACGGCCGAGGTCGAGTCCGCCCTCGTGCTGCACCCGGCCGTCGCCGAGGCGGCCGTCGTGGGCGTCGAGCACGCGATCAAGGGGCAGGCGATCTACGCCTACGTCGCGCTCGGCGCGGGGCAGGCGCCATCCGAGGACCTGCGTGATGATCTGCGGCAGCACGTCCGCCGCACGATCGGGGCGCTCGCGCAGCCGGAGTTCGTGCAGTTCGCCATCGGCGGGCTGCCCAAGACGCGCTCGGGCAAGATCATGCGCCGCATCCTGCGCAAGATCGCGGCCAACGAGCACGACGCGCTCGGCGACACGTCCACGCTCGCGGACCCCGAGGTGGTCGAGAAGCTCATCGTCGGGCGCCGCAACCGCCCTGAGGACGAGCGGGGCGGGTATGACGGGTGAGGGTGCAACCCACGATGCCGTCGTTCGTGCAGAGGGGACCCTAACCCGCTTCGGCCATGCCTCCGGTCGCCTTTCGCCGCCTCGCGCTTCTCGTCCTCGCTCTCCAGTTCGCCCGCCCGTCTGCCGCTCAGCCCATCGACCACGCGATGGCGAGCGAGCAGTGGTACAAGGTCACCGATGACGCCCGCGAGCAGTACGTCTACGAGATCGGCCACGCCGCCGCGGCCGGCGACACCGTCATCGTGCTGCACGGCGGCTGGGGCGCGGAGCACAGCTACCTCCTCGACGCACTCCGCCCGCTCGGCGACACGCACCGGCTCGTGTTTTACGACCAGCGCGGCTCGCTGCGCTCGCCCGCGCCGGACTCCACGATCACGCTCCAGCGCCTCGTCGCCGACCTCGACGGTCTGCGCCAGGACCTCGGCGTGGACCGCGTGACGCTGCTCGCCCACTCGATGGGCAACCACCTCGCCTACGCCTACCTCGCCGCCCACCCCGAGCACGTCCGGGGCCTCGTCCTCGTGGGCGCCGTGCTGCCGACGGCGTTCTCGATGACCGGCCCCGACGCCGCATTTCTCGCCGGGGTCTGGCCCGGTGCCGACACGACGGCCGTGCAGGCGGCGTACACCGGGGCGCTGGCTGGCGTCGAGGCGCGCGTCATCCGCCGGATGGCACTCGAGGGCCTCATTCCGGCGCGGTTCGCTGAGCCCGCCCCCGACGGCGACCCCGAGCTCCGCGCCGCCCTCCGAGGCCTGGAGTCGCTCTCGGACCGCGACCAGACGCGGGCGTGGCGCATGAAGTTTACCGCCGTCAACACGTGCGACGGGTCCAACTGGCGCGACATGCAGGGCGGGCAGGTGTTCTACACGGGGACTGTCGCGCGGCAGATTCTGACGGATCCGGGCTACGCCGCCGCCGTCCCGACGTTCTGGCCTGCTCTCGCCGCGTTTGCCGGCCCGGTCCGCGTCGTCGACGGGACGTGCGACTACACCGATCCCGGCCCGACCGTCTGGCCGCACGTCGTGGACGACCTGCACGACGGCCGCCTCACCGTCGTCGACGGGGCGGGGCACAGCCTGTGGATGGACAAGCCGGCCGAGTTCGTCGCCGCCGCGCGCGCCGCCCTCGCCGACGCGACGCGCTGACCGGCGGTAGCATGGGGCCTGCTCTCCCGTCCGCTCCCATGCCCAGCCCGATCCGCCGCGGCGACGTCGTCCTCATCACCGGCGCCTCGGCCGGCATCGGCGAGGCGCTCGCGCTCCAGCTCGCCGCCCGCGGCTGTCGTCTCGCCCTCGCCGCCCGGACGGAAGCCGACCTGAACCGCGTCGCCGAGACGTGCCGCGCGCTCGGGTCGGACGTTCTCGCGGTCCCGACGGACGTCGCCGTCGAGGCCGACTGCCGGGCGTTCGTCGCACGGTCTGCCGAGCGCTTCGGGCGGATCGACGCGCTCGTCAACAACGCCGGCATCTCGATGTGGGCCCGCTTCGACGAGCTCGACGCCCTGGACGGGCTGCGGCGCATCATGGACGTCAACTACTTCGGCGCCGTCGCGTGCACGCACGCCGCGCTGCCGTTTCTCAAGACAAGCCGCGGGCGGATCGTCAACGTGGCGAGCCTGACGGGCAAGACGGGCGTCCCGACCCGGAGCGGCTATGCCGCGAGTAAACATGCGATGACCGGCTTTTTCGACTCGCTCCGCATCGAGCTCGCCGGCTCGGGCGTGAGCGTCACGACCGCGTTTCCCGGCTTCGTCGCGACGGGCGTGCGGCGCCACGCCGTCGGGCCGGACGGGAAGCCGCTCGGCGAGAGCCCGATCCAGGAGGACAAGGTGATGACGCCCGAGACGTGCGCCCGGCTCATCATCGGCGCCGCCGACTGGCGGACGCGTGAGGTCGTGATGACGGCGAAGGGCAAGCTCGGGGTCTGGGCCAAACTGATCGTGCCCGGCCTCGTGGACCGCATCGCCGCTCGCACCATCGCGCAGGGCCGCTGACGTTACCGGACGGCCGTGATCGTCCGCACCTCGAGGCGGAACGGGCCGTCCTGCCCGTCGGCCATGAACAGGCCCACCGCGTCCAGCCGGGCCGGGTCGAACGGCGGCACGTCGACCCGCTGGCCGAAGACGGTCGCCTCCAGATCCGCGAACGCGATGCGGACAGTCGTCTGCTCGCCGGCCGTCGTCGCGAACGGCGCCTTGCGCGAGACGTCCCGGCCGCGCGTACGCGTGCCGTCCGACACTTCGAGCTCGTACGTCCGCCCGTCGCCGCGCACGGTCAGCTCGATGGCCGTCATGCCTGAGAGGTCGGCGGTTGTGCTCGCCCGGGCTGCGGTGAAGCCGCCGTCGCGCGTGACGAGGTCGCCCGAGAAGACGAGCGCGCCGGCTTCGTGGCCGACGTGGCCCTGCGAGTGGCCGCCCATCACGCCGTCGTTGACGATGCGCCAGCCGGCGTCGGTGTCGGTCGAGAAGTCGTAGAGCGTCATGGTCGGACTGGTGAGGGCGGACGTGCAGGCGGCGAGCACGAGCAGGGCGAGGCGCGGGCTGAGGGTCACGGATGCGACGGGCGTGGACGCGTCCGACGCCCGGCGTCGGGTCCGTCAGTCGAGGCGGTCGAGCTGGCGCCGCGCGAGGCTCCAGTAGCGGACGGGCATGAGGCGCTGGAGCGCGACGACGAGGCGCGCCTTGTCGGCCACGATGAGCCTCGGCTTTCGCGTCTCGATCGCCTTCGCGATCGCCTCGCCGACCTCGTGGGGCGGCGTCTTGAGGAACACCCGGCCGAAGCGCGCCGACCGCGCGGACTCGGCCGCGAAGTCCGCCGCCGCGGCGATGCGCGCCGTCCGCGCGATGGACGTCTTGACACCGCCGGGATGCACGACCGTCAGTCCAACGCCCGTGCCGCCGAGTTCGTGGCGCAGCGCCTCGGAGAAGCCGCGGACGCCAAACTTGGACGTCGAGTAGGCCACCTGCTCGGCGGGCGCGATGATGCCGAAGATGCTCGAGATCGTGACGATGTGGCCCGCCGTCCGCTGGAGCTCGGGGAGGAAGGCCTTGACGAGCCCGACGGTCCCGAAGAGGTTGATCTCCATCAGCCACCGGAACTCGCTCATCGAGACGTCCTCGAAGCGGCCGACGAGCGAGACGCCGGCGGCGGCCACGACGACCGTCACGCGCTGGTGCTTCGCGAGGACGGCCTCGGGCAGCGCGGCGAGCGCGTCCGCGTCGGCGACGTCCACGATGTGCGAACTCGCGGCGACGCCGAACTCGCGGACGTCTGCCACCGCCGTGGCGAGGCCGACGGCGTCGCGGTCGCACAGGGCGACGGCGCAGCCGCGGCGGGCGAGCGACAGGGCTGTCGCATAGCCGATGCCGGACGCAGCGCCGCTCACGACGGCGACGCCGCGGCTGAGGTCGCGCGTCATCGGGCGTGCTGCTGGACGAACGCCCGCCACTGCCGGGCCGTCGCGACGGTCTCGCGGTGCGCGGCGGGGACGGCGGACGTCAGGTTCATGAACCCGTGCGGCAGCGACGCGGCACGGAACAGGTCGGTCCGGACGCCCGCGTCGCGGAGCGCGTGGGCGTAGGCCTCGCCCTCGTCGCGGAGCACGTCGAAGCCGGCCGTGACGACGAGCGCGGGCGCGAGCCCGTCGAGGCGCTCGGCGAGCAGCGGCGAGAGGCGCGGGTCGGTGTCCGGGGCGCCGTCCGAGTAGACCTCGAAGAAGGCCGCGCGGATGTCGTCGGGCAGCAGGTAGCCGTCGAAGAGGTGGCGCGAGGGACGGTCGGTCGGCGTGTCGGTCGCCGGGTAGATCAGCAGCTGCGCGGCGGGCGGGCGGTCGTCGCGGGCGTCCTGCGCCACGACGGTCGCGAGCAACCCGCCCGCACTGTCGCCGGCGACGCAGATCGGCCCGGACGTGAGGCCGGACGCCTGCGCCCAGCGGAAGGCCGCGAGCGCGTCGTCCGACGCGGCCGGGCACGGGTGCTCGGGCGCACGCCGGTAGTCGACGCTCAGCACGGCGTGGCCGGCCTGCCGGCACAGAATCCGGCACAGCTCGTCGTGCGTGTCGAGGTCGCCTTCGACGAAGCCGCCGCCGTGGTAGAACACGACGAGCGGCGGGTTCTGGACGCCGGCGGGCCGGTAGAGGCGCGCCCGCAGCAGCCCGGCCGCGCCGGCGATACTCAGGTTCTCGACGCTCCCGACGGACGTCTTTCCGGCATCGAGCGCGAGGATGTCGCGGCGCAGGCGGTGACGCGCGGCGACGGGGTCGGCGCGGAAGGTGGCGGCGCTCATCGAGTCCGGCTCCAGCGTCAGCAGCAGCTGGACGTGCGGGTCGAGGCGCTGGCCGTCGATGGTCACCGGGTCGCCGGCGAGGCGCCGGACGGCGGCCTCGGGCAGCAGGCCGAGCGTGCGGGCGCCGGCCCCGCTGAGGAGGCGCCGGAGGCCGGGCGTGGAGGTGTCTGGGGGCATGGCGGGCGTGCCGTCGGGGAGGCGGATGGTGTACTCGTGCGGGTCGAACGGCTCGACGCGGCGGCGGAACGCGCCGACGGAGCCCGGCCAGATGGCGGCGTTGCGGCCGGTCCGGTCCAGGTACCAGCTCTCGCAGCCCGACGTCCACGCCGAGCCGACGCTCATCCGGTCGACGTCGGCCACGAACGCCGCCTGCGCCTCGGCGCGCGGCTCGACGGACGTCGCGCCCGTCTCGCGCATGAACGCGAGGGCGTTCGCGACGTGCTCGGCCTGCGCCTCGGCCGTGAGCACGACCGACGAGTGCCCGAGCCCGCTGTTCGGCCCCTGACTAAGAAAGAGGTTCGGGAAGCCGGCGATGCTCGTCGTGACGTGCGCGACCGGCGCGCCGTCCCACCCCTCGGCCAGCGTCCGCCCGGCGCGCCCGACGAGCCGCGCGGCGATGGGCAGCTCGTGGACGTAGAAGCCTGTCGCGAAGACGACGACGTCGGCCGCGTGCTCGATGCCGGCGGCGTCCACGATGCCGGTCTCGACCAGGCGCACGGCGGCGCCGGTGACCGTCACGTTGGGCCGGGCGAGCGCCGGGTAGTAGTCGTCCGAGAGCAGGATCCGCTTGCAGCCGACGCGGAAGCGCGCCTCCAGGCGGTCGCGGAGGTCGGGGTCTGCGATCTGGCTCCGCATGAATCCCCGCGACAGCACGGCGGCGAGGCGGCCGAGCCGCTCCGAGCGGAGCGCGTGCCCGAGCGCCTCGTGGCGGCCGTAGAGCAGGCGGCGGAGCGCGCGGGTGACGCCGTGGCTGCCGCGGATCGAGAGCGCGCGGTCGCGGCGCGGGATGACGTACGCGGGCGTTCGCTGGAAAAGCGTGAGGTGCGCGACGTGCGGCTGGATGGCCGGCACGACCTGGATCGCCGACGCGCCCGTCCCGACGACGGCGACGCGTTTTCCGGCGAGGCCGACCGTGTCGTCCCACCGCGCCGTGTGCATGAGCAGGCCGCGGAACGTGTCGAGGCCGGGCAGGTCGGGGACGCGCGGCTCGGCGAGCGCGCCCGAGGCGCTCACGAGGACGCGGGCGGTGACGTCGCCGGTCGTCGTCTCGAGGCGCCAGAGGGCGGCGTCGGCGTCCCAGGTGGCGCGCGTGACGTCCGTGTCGAAGCGGATGAGGTCGCGCAGACCGCGACTGTCCACGGCGCGCTCGAGGTAGTCGCGGATCTCGGGCTGCCGGGCGAAGCGGCGCGTCCAGCCGGCATTCGGCACCGCGGCCAGCCCGTAGAGGCGGCTCTCGACGTCGCACGCCGCGCCGGGGTAGACGTTGTCGCGCCAGACGCCGCCGACGGCGCCGGCCCGTTCGAGCAGGACGACGCTCTCGCCCGCCTCGATGAGGCGCAGGGCCGTGGCGAGGCCGCCGAATCCGGTCCCGATGATGGCGACGTGTGCGGTCATATGCGGAGCGTGGGGCTGCCGTGGATCGCGGTACAGCGGCTTGAGTTCCGTCAGGCCACGGTTGCCGCCGCCCGGCCGGCGGCGCGGCCCGAGAAGAGGCAGCCGCCGAGAAAGGTGCCCTCGAGCGAGCGGTAGCCGTGCATCCCGCCGCCGCCGAAGCCTGCCGCCTCGCCCGCCGCGAACAGGCCCGGCACGACGCGCCCGCCGGAATCCAGCGCACGCGCGTCGAGATCCGTCGCGAGCCCGCCGAGCGTCTTGCGCGTCACGACGCGCAGGCGGACGGCGACGAGCGGCCCGGCGTCCGGGTCGAGCATCCTGTGCGGCGTCGCGACCCGGATCAGCTTGTCGCCGACGTAGGCGCGGGCCGAGCGGAGGGCGGCGATCTGGAGGTCCTTGGTGAACGCGTTGTCCATCTCGCGGTCGCGGGCGACGACCTCGCGCTCGACCGTCGCGAGGTCCACGCCGGGCGCGATGGCGTTCATCTGGCGGACGAGGTCGGGCAGGTCGCGGGCCGTCGCCCAGTCCGCGCCGCGCGTGCGGAAGGTCTCGACGGGGGCCGGGACGCCTGTGCGGGCGCGACCGAGGACGCCGGCGATGCTGCGGCCGGTGAGGTCCGGGTTCTGCTCGGAGCCCGAGAGCGCGATCTCCTTCTCGAGCATCCGCTGCGTGAGGACGAACCACGAGTGGCCGAGGCCCGAGCGCGCGATGTGCGCGAGCGTCCCGAGCGTGTCGAAGCCGGGGAGGCACGGGACGGGCAGGCGGCGGCCGGTCGCGTCCAGCCACAGCGGCGACGGGCCGGGCAGGATGCGGATGCCGTGGCGGCTCCAGACGGGGTCGTAGTGCCCGATGCCCTCGGTGTAGTGCCACATCCGGTCCGGGTGCAGCAGGTTGGCGCCGGCGGACTGGGCGACGCCGAGCATGCGCCCGTCCGTCGAGTCCGGCACGCCGACGAGCATCTCGGCCGGCGGCGTCCCGAGCCGCGCGGGCCAGTTCTTGCGGACGAGATCGAGGTTCGCCCCGATGCCGCCCGACGCCACGACGACCGCCCCGGCCGTGATGTCGAAGCCGCCCACGACGTCGCGGCTGGACGGCCCGCCGCGCTCGACCGCGTCCGGTGCGAGGACGTCGCCGGTCGCGCCCGTCACGCGGCCGTTCGTGACCGTGAGGCCGGTCACGCGGTGGCGGAACGCGAACGTCAGCCGGCCCGCCGCCTCGGCGGCGCGGCAGCGGCGCACGAACGGCGCGACGAGGCCGGGGCCCGTCCCCCAGACGATGTGGAAGCGCGGGACCGAGTTGCCGGGGCCGGTCGCGAGCCCGCCGCCGCGCTCGGCCCACCCGACGACCGGGAACAGGCGGACGCCCTGATCCCGCAGCCACGACCGCTTCTCGCCCGCGGCCCAGTCCACGTAGGCCTCGGCCCAGCGGCGCGGCCACGCGTCGTCCGGGCGGTCGAAGCCGGCCGTCGCCTCCCAGTCCTGCCACGCGAGGTCGCGGCTGTCGCGGACGCCCAGGCGGCGCTGCTCGGGCGTGTCGACGAGGAACAGGCCGCCGAAGGCCCACACGGCCTGCCCGCCGAGGCTCTGCTCGGGCTCCTGATCGATCACGACGACGCGGCGGCCCGCCTCGACGGCCTCGGCGGCAGCGACGAGCCCGGCGAGGCCCGCACCGATGATGAGAACGTCCGTGGTCATGGAGGCGGGAGTGACGTGGCGGGTGGGAAGGTCGCGCGGGGCGGAACGGAACCGGGGCCGCCCCGCGCAGTGCAGGACGGCCCCGGTCGGACGGTGCGGCGCGGGCTACATCGTCGCGCCGGCGGGCATGGCGGGGTGTGCCTTGGAACCGAGGAAGTCCAGCAGGAGCTTGTTGAATGCCTCTGTGTGCGTCATCGTGAGGCCGTGCGGCGCGCCGTCGAGCACCTCGAGGCGGCCGTTCGGGAGCAGCTTCGCTGCGGCCTCGCCGCCTGCCGCGATGGGCACGATGTCGTCGCTGCTGCCGTGGATGACGAGCGTCGGGACGGTCATCTTGGCGACGTCGGCGCGGAAGTCCGTCATGCCGAAGGCCGTCACGCAGTCGATCGTCGCCTGCGGCTGCGCCATCACGGCGATGGACCACGCGTAGTCCAGCCACTCCTGGCTGGTCGGGTGATCGAGCAGGCTCCAGCCGACGAACGTCTTGCCGAAGCCCCGGAGGAAGGCCGGGCGGTCCAGCTTGAGGTTCTGGATCATGTCCACGAACACGCCCTTGTCGACGCCGTCGGGGTTGTCGTCCGTCTTGAGCATGAACGGCGTGACGGACGAGACGAGCACGGCCTTCGAGACGCGCTCGGTGCCGTAGGTGCCGATGTAGCGCGCGACCTCGCCGCCGCCCATCGAGAAGCCGACGAGCGTGGCGTCGGTGAGGTCGAGGTCGTCGAGGAGCGCCTTGAGATCGGCGGCGAACGTGTCGTAGTCGTACCCGCCGTTGGGGAAGGCGGAGTGGCCGAAGCCGCGGCGGTCGTAGCTGACGACGCGGTAGCCGGCGTCGCGGAGGACGCCGATCTGCGGCTCCCACATGCGCCCGCTGAGCGGCCAGCCGTGGATGAGGACGACGGCCGGGCCGCTGCCGCCGGTGTCCTGGTAGAAGAGGTCGGCGTCGGGCTGCGTGGCGGACGAGGTGATGTGGGGCATGAGATGGGATGGAAGCGTGGGTTCGGGCCGTGGAGGCTCGATGTCTCTGTTCAACCAACGATTCGGCGACAGGTTCAGGCTCTGCATCTCCCTGCGGCGAGTTCCGACGCGGCGGCCCTGGATCAGAGCCGGACGAGACGACGCACGGCGCGCCCGTCGAGGGTCTCGACCCGGACGGCATAGACGCCGGCCGGCAGCGCGCCGGCGTCGAGCCGGACGTCGTGCGGGCCGGCCGCGAGGACGCCCAGGTCGCGCTCGACGACGCGCCGCCCGAGCGCGTCCACGACGACGAGGCGGGCCGGGCCCGGTGCCGAGGTCTCGAACTGCACCCGCGTCGTGCCCGTCGTCGGGTTCGGGGCAAGGACGAGAGCCCCTGACCGCGCGGCGGCCGGGGACGGCGCGTCGCCGGTCGTGCTGCGGAGAGGTTGCGCGAGGACGTACGTCGCCATGCTGGACATCGTCGGCCGGCCGAGGAACGTGGTTCGGCTGTTCACGCTCACCACGAAATCCGTCATCTGGCTGACCTCGGGTACGAATCGGACCGAGGCCGCCCAGCCCTCGTCCAACTCGGTGAAGACGGAAACCGGGTGCCGCGCCGGACCCGGCGGGTCGGAGACGGGCCGGTCCATCGCCAGGATCGTCGGTCCCCAGCGCGCGGTGCTGTAGGTCTGGAACCCGCTCGGCGTGAGCGCCTCGCCGATGGACCACCCGCCGGCCGTCCGGGACAGCGGATACACCCCGACGGACGAGGCCACGACGGCGGCACCGCCACCGGTCCCGAACATGGTGCCGCAGAAGGACACCTGCCCCGTTCCCGGACAGATGAGCGTCGCCTGCTCGGCCCACGTGCCCCCGACCGTCTGCTCGAAGACGCGAACGGACCCTCGGGCGTAGGCGCCGTCGGGGCCATCGTCGTACGGAGCCCCGACCAGAATCGTCGTGCCCGTGTCGCCGCCGACCACCGTGGCCGCGTACCCGAAGCCGTCGTTGGGCTGGTCGCCGGCGTCACTGTTGACGAGTGTCGCTGTGCGCACCCACGTCTCTGCAGACCGCTCGAAGACGATCACCTGGCGGGCCGCTCCGACGACGAGGTGACCGCCCGCGAGCGTGACGGTGGACCCGAACCTGTCCACGCCCTCGGGCCCTCCGGCCAGGTCCGCCGCCCGAATCTTGGCCTCGCGAATCCACTCGCCGTCCAGGTACCGGTACAGATACACGGCTCCGGTCCGGCCGTCCCCGGGCTCGCACGGCGCGCCGACGGCCGCCCGGTCGCCCTGGACGTCCATGCTCCACGAAAAGCAGTCCTGATTCCCGATCCCGTCCGCCCGGAGGCGACCGGCGAGCCGGGGGGCACCGTCTCCGAGGCGGTAGACGAAGACGGTCCCCTTTGGGTCGCTGAGGGCGTCGGCGGCCTGTGCCGACGTCGGGGGGCGCTCGCGCGCGCCGACCAGTAGCCAGTCGTCGCTCGCGTCTATGCTCCAGCCAAACGTGATGAGGCCGTCGACGGGCGGCCGGAGCGTGTCGGGCGGAGCCTGCGCGGAGGCAGCGGCTGACAGGACGAGGCCGGCAAACAGAAGCTGGAACCGCATGGCGAACACGGAAGAAGAGCTGCGATAATAAAGGCCGCCCACCGTTACCGAAGTCGAGGCGTGGGGCACAACGCAGGCCCTACAGACCGTCCGGCAGCTCGGCCGGCTCGGTCTCGTCGAGCCGCGACACGTCGACGGTGAGGACGTCGCCCGAGCGGTCGAAGAGGTCGCGGAAGCGGGCGTTCCAGAGGACGTCGCCGTCGTCGGCGCGGTAGGACGTCCGGGCGGTGACCGGCTGCATCGTCGTCTCGTCGACGGCGGTGAGGCGGACGAAGACCTCGGCGTCGCCGGCGCGCAGGTCGTCGTCGGTGAGGCCGTGGAGCGGGCTCTCGGGGCCGAGCGGGTGCACGATGGTCCACGTGAGCGGGAAGAGCGTGACGCGCGTCCGCTCGAGCTCGAGCGCAGCGTAGTGGCGGACGGGCCGGTCCAGCGCGGCGTCGAGGTGGAGGACCGAGAACGTGACCTCGGCCGAGACGTCGGTCAACTCACCGCGACGCGCGTTGGCGACGCGGACCATCAGCCCGCGCCCGCCCTGGTACGGCGCGACGAGCAGGTGGCGCGAGAACACGATGTCGGCGTCGGGGCGCGAGGCGCGGGCGAAGGTGAAGCCGGTCGCGAGGGCCGCGTAGAGGATGCCGAGGAAGGCCTCGAGCGCGACGAGCGCCTGCGCGCCGTGCGAGACGGGCGCGATGCGGCCGAAGCCGATCGTCGAGAACGTCTGGACCGAGAAGTAGAGCGCGCGCAGGAAGCCCGTGCCGCCGGCGTCGCCGGTGGGCGCGTCCAGCGCCGCCGGACCGAGCGCCCAGTAGCCGAGCGCGAAAAGCGCGCACATCGCGGCGTAGACGGCCCCGAGCGCAGCCGCGAAGCCGGGCCACGACATCCCGACGAGGTCGTGGTAGAGGCGGTGCGAGCGGAAGAAGCCGAGGCCGGTGCGGCGGACGTTGAACGAGCCGTCGGGGCGCAGCATGCGCTGCCGGCTCTCGTCCGAGACGACGCGGCCGAGGCCGAGGTCGTCCGGCGGAAGCGGTGTGGCCACAGGGCGATGGCGGGTGCGGCGCGGTGGACGCCCGTGCCGCGCCACGGTTCACGCCGCGCGGGGTGTCCGGCTCGCGGCGTCAACCGCGCACCTGTCCGTAACCTGACGGCGGAGCGGGGCGTAGCCCGCCGTTTCGATCCGGCCGCCCTTCCGCCCGTCATGTCGTTCGCCCGCGCCCTCACCGTCTTCTGGGCCGTTCTCGTCGTCGGCGTGCTGGTTCTGGTGCTCGCACGGCCGGAGCTGTTCACGCCCGAAGCCGTCGTGGCGGACCTCCGGACGTTCGGGCCGTGGGCGTTCGGCGTGTTCGCCGTCGTGTCGCTCCTGCGCGGGCTCGTGATGGTCCCGAGCACGCCGATCATCCTCGCCGGCGGCGCGCTCTTCCCCGCCGCGCCGGGCCCGGTCATCGCCGTCTCGCTCGTCGGCATCGTGGCGACGGCCGTGGTGCTGCACCGCTTCCCCCGGTTCGGAGGCTTCGACACGCGCCTCGCCGCGCGCCACCCCGAGCGGATGGAGCGCATCCGCGGGCATCTCACACGCCCGACGGCGCAGTGGGCCGTCGCGGCGTGGGCCTTCTTCCCGGCCGTCCCGACGGACCTCGTGTGCTACACGGCGGGCCTCGTCGGGATGCCGCTGCGGCGGCTCGTTACGGGCATCCTGCTCGGCGAGGTGCCGCTCGTCGTGGCGTACGTGCTGCTCGGCAAGCAGGCCGCGACGTGGCTCGCGCTGTGACGTCTCGACCTGTCCCGGTCCTGCTCTCCATGGTGGGTCGAGGACGACGGCGTCGGGAGGGCCGCCGTGACCGTCCGCCTCACGTGGGGGGCTCGGCCTGACGTTCACGGCCGGTCGGGACGTCGGCGGCTGTTTCCACATAACGGACGCCGGGTCTCGCACTCATGAGTGACCGTTATGCAGAGCCGTGCGCATGGCGTCTGCGGCGGGCCGGTGTGGACCAGCCCCGGAAATACGGAGCACGGCGTGTTCGTCGTCCGTCAAATGCCGGATAACGGACGTCCCCAGGTGGCACACGGGCACATCGGGCGGCGTGCTCCCCGGTGCACCGCTCGCCCTCCCCGGTGTGGACAACACGTGGACGGATGGCCCTTGCGGCGCCCCCTCGCGACCCCGATCATTGCACTCCCCGCCGCCCGCCGCGACAGGCCCTGCGCTCCCGGAGCGCACGCCTCGGTGACCCTGGTCACCGCCGCCGGCCGCCCACCCGGCGCGGGCAACCGCTCGGCCCGCTGATCCCCCGCAGCCCGCCGCTTCACGCTCCCCCCAGCCCCCCCAGCCATGGCCGCCGCCAAGGCACAGGCCGCCGACCTCGCGTCCGGCCTCCGCATCCCCCGCGTGTTCTCGACCGACGGTCAGGACCCTTTTGACAGCGTGAGCTGGGCGACGCGCGACGCCGCGATCCGCAACTTCGCCGGTGAGGCCATCTTCGAGCAGCTCGGCGTCGAGTTCCCCGAGGCGTGGTCCCCGCTCGCCATCAACGTCGTCGCGTCCAAGTATTTCTACGGCGACATCGCCAAGGGCAACGGCTCGCCCGCGGACGGCCAGCGCGAGTACAGCCTGCGCCAGCTCGTCCACCGCGTCACGCGGACGATCACGGACTGGGGCAAGACCGGCGGCTACTTCGCGACGGACGCGGACGCCGAGACGTTCTACGCCGAGCTCACGACGCTCTGCGTGAGCCAGACCGGCGCCTTCAACAGCCCCGTCTGGTTCAACGTCGGCCTGCACGCGCAGTACGGCGTGCGGGACTCGGGCGGCAAGACGATCTCGGCCGTCGACCTCGACGAGACGAGCGCCACCTATGGCGAGGTCATCGCCGTCGACCCGTACGAGCGGCCGCAGGGCTCGGCCTGCTTCATCATCTCGGTCGAGGACTCCGTCGACGACATCTGGAAGCTCATGGGCGAGAGCGCCCGGCTGTTCAAGTTCGGCTCGGGCGTCGGCGCGGACTGGTCCAAGCTGCGCTCGTCGCAGGAGAAGCTCTCGGGCGGCGGCCAGCCCTCGGGCCCGGTCTCGTTCATGAAGGTGCAGGACGCGACCGGCGGCACGATCAAGTCCGGCGGCAAGACGCGCCGCGCGGCGATCATGCAGACGCTCAAGGCGTGGCACCCGGACATCCTGGAGTTCGTGAACGCCAA